>NZ_RZRK01000242.1:0-7760 GCF_003997835.1 Mesorhizobium sp. M7A.F.Ca.CA.004.12.1.1 | reverse complement strand
ACACCACGCTGCCGGTCGAAATCTGGAACCTGCTGCGCTCCGGCCTTAACCCCAAGACCAACGCCGTCGGCTCGCTGGTCTTCGCCGTCTCCATCGTGCTGGTGGTGCTGTTCGAACTGACATTGCTGCGCAGGAGAAAGGCATGACCGCGCCTTTGGTCGATATTCGTGCCGTCTCGCATCGCTTCGGCCAGCACACCGTGCTGAATGACGTTTCGCTGCAGATCGAGCCCGGCAGCTACACCATCCTGCTCGGGCCGTCCGGCTCCGGCAAGACGACGCTGCTCTCCATTCTGGGCGGCTTCGTCACCCCCAGCGAAGGCAAGGTGTTCATCCGTGGCGAGGACTGCACCTCGGTGCCGCCGGCCAAGCGGCCGACGACGACGGTGTTCCAGGACTATGCGCTGTTCCCGCATATGAGCGTCGGCAGCAATGTCGGCTTCGGCCTGCGCATGCAGGGCGTCGACGGCGCTACCCGGGCGGCAAAGGCGCGTGAAGCGCTTGCGCTGGTCGGCCTCGCCTCCGCCTTCGACAAGAAGCCGCATCAGCTTTCCGGCGGCCAGCGGCAGCGCGTGGCGCTGGCGCGGGCGCTGGTGATCGAGCCGGCGGTGCTTCTGCTCGACGAGCCGCTCGGCGCGCTCGATCTCAAATTACGCCGGCAGATGCAGGACGAGTTGAAAGCGATCCAGAAGCGCGTCGGCACCGCCTTCATCCACGTCACCCACGACCAGGAAGAAGCGATGGCGCTGGCCGACCATTGTGTGGTGATGAATGACGGGCGCATCGAGGACGAAGGCCCGCCCGAGCGCGTCTATCACAGGCCGGCGACGCGCTTTTCCGCCACCTTCATGGGCGAAAGCTCGATCCTTGCCGGCACAGTCACGGAGGCGAAGGAGAGGACAAGCACCGTCGCCACGCCCGTCGGGCCGGTCTCGCTGCCCGGCGCGCTGCCGGTGGGCTCCGCCGTTGCGCTGGCCATACGGCCGGAGCATCTTGTCCTCGGCGAGGCCAGCGGCAGTGTCAGGCTCGGCGCGGCCAGAGTGAGCGACGTGGTCTTCCAGGGCAGTTTCAAGCGCGTGCTTGCGGTTTCCATCGAGGACCCCTCGCTTCACTTCATCGCCAAATTGCCCGCGACGGCGGCCGTCCAGCCGGGCGACACGGTCGCGATTTCCTGCAATACCGACCAGA
Source organism: Mesorhizobium sp. M7A.F.Ca.CA.004.12.1.1 (assembly GCF_003997835.1). Classification (NCBI taxonomy): domain Bacteria; kingdom Pseudomonadati; phylum Pseudomonadota; class Alphaproteobacteria; order Hyphomicrobiales; family Phyllobacteriaceae; genus Mesorhizobium; species Mesorhizobium sp. M7A.F.Ca.CA.004.12.1.1. The sequence continues at coordinate 6,573 of NZ_RZRK01000242.1, read as the reverse complement.
TTATTCTGCTGACGGACTGAGCTTTTCTGACGGATTGAACATGGCAACACTTCCGCTCATTGAGGCACCCGACTGGTACGAAACCATCCGCATGAGCGATGGCGTGACCTTGATCCACGAGCCGTGGATAAAGCCGTTCTTCCGCTGCAATATGTGGCATGTGCGCGGTCGCGATCGCGATCTCCTCTTCGACACCGGCCTCGGCCATTTCAGCCTCCGGCGCCATGTACCGCTGGTGAGCGAGCGCAAGCTGATTTGCGTCGCCAGCCACACGCATTTCGACCATATCGGTTGCCACCACGAATTTCCCGAGCGTTGCGTGCACGCCGCCGAGGCCGGCATCCTCGCCGATCCGCGCAATGAATGGACGGCAGCCGGCACCTATGCGACCGACGAGATGTTCGATCGCATGCCGCAAGGCTGGGACACGGCGCGCTACGGCATTCTGCCTGCGCCCGCCGGCCGTTTGCTCGGCCAGGGCGATGTCGTCGATCTCGGCGACCGTGCCTTCGAGGTGATCCACACGCCCGGCCATTCGCCCGGCGGCATCGCACTCTACGAAAACAGGACGGGCATCCTGTTATCCGGCGACATCATATATGACGGCCCGCTGATCGACGACGTCTACCACTCAGACATTCCCGACTACATGGCGACGCTGATGCGCCTGCGCGACCTCCATGTCTCAGTCGTGCATGGCGGGCATTTCCCAAGCTTCGGCAAGGTACGCTACCGCCAGCTTGTCGACGAGTATCTGGCGCAAAAGCGGCAGGCCGGCTGCCATCTGCGGCAGCCCTGAAGCAGTTAGCGCATCAGTTCGAAATGCCGGGGGAACGCCTGATGCAGCAGGAGCAGCATGGTCTTGCGCAGCACGTTGGTGTCACGGCTGGACGGATTGAGATGATCCCAATACCAGGCGCCATGAACCAGATAATTCAGGCTCTCCGACAGCGTATCGATGTCGACGCCGGTATAACCGCCACTGCGCGAAATCTCGATCAGCAGCTCGCGCGCCTCGGCGGTGTAGGCAAGGTCGCTCGGCAGGCCGATTTCGTTGTAGATCTGCATGCTCTTGCGGTCGCTGGAAAACACGACAAAAACTGAAACCCATTTCGGATGCTGGCGGGCGAAACGTTGCGCGCAATCGACCGCGCCCAGAGCCCGCTCAACCGGCGACAGGCCGGGCGCCCGCACCAACGTCACCCACAGCTCATCATATCGATCGCTGAGATACTGCAGGACGGCGCGAAACAGGTTCTCCTTGCTGCGGAAATGGAAGACGACCAGGGCATTGGACGAGCCGACATGTTCGGCGATGCGCTGCATGGTGACGCTTGCCAGCCCCTCCTCCGCGATGAGTTCGATGGTGGCGTCGATGATCCGCTGCACGCTGGCTTCGCCGCGCTCGCGCCGACGGTCCTTGGGCGGCGCGGCATCGTTTGCCGCACGCCCATTCTTCGCCGTAGCGCCTTTGCGTTTTGCCGCCGCAGCCTTTTGTTGCGCCATCTTCGTCCAGCTCCTTTCGGACCTTCTGGCGCGATCACCGGCGCCACCACAGATTCGTCTATTCGAGGTGTCCGGCGTCGGCTCTCCAACCGCGGCAAGAGCCGCATCGCCCTGTTATAGCGACGGACGCGTTTCGGCGTTTGTGTACCACTGCCCGTTGGCCGTCTCATAGGCCATGGCCGCTCGGAAAACATCGGCATCGCAATAGGTGCGGCCGACGATCTGGATGCCTGTCGGCACGCCGCTTGCCGCCCGACCCGAAGGGATGGACAGAACCGGACAACGGCTCATCATGTTGAACGGCGTCGTCATCACCCATCCCAACGACGGGTTCACCTGCTTACCGTTGATCTCGACCGTACCCGTGGTCTGATCGAACTCCGCCGGCACGGAGGGAAGCGCGTTGGTCGGGCAGATCAGCACATCGTAGGTCTCCAGCAGCGGCCCCAGCGTCTGGTACATCCTGGCCGCCACGTCGAGTGTTCCGACAAAGTCCGTCGCCTTCGACTTTTGCCCGTCCTCGGCGAACTGCCTGGCATAGCTCGTCATGTCCTTGCCGTGCTTCTTGAGCAGCTGCGACAGCGATGCGCCGAACAGATGCTCGAGATAGGCCATGCCCGCCCTGAGCACTTCGTCGCCCCAGCCCAGATCGACTTCCTCGACCGTGGCGCCGAGCGAACGGAACACATCGCAGGCGGCAAGCGTGTTCTTGCGCACGTCCGGGTCGACTTCGAAAGAACCAAGGTCCATCGAGAAAGCAATCTTCCAGCCCTTGATCGGCTTGTACTCGAGCGGCAGGCGCAGTTTCGGGCGCAGCGTGGCGATGTCGAGCGGGCTTGGTCCGGCCATCACATTCTGCAGCAGGATCGCATCCCCGACGTTTCGCGCCAGCGGTCCGGTGTGGCAGTAGAAGTCGAGGTTGAATGGCGGCTCGTCCGGATTGCGCCCGTAAGGCGGCTTGAAGCCGACAAGACCGCAGGCCGACGCGGGAATCCGGATCGATCCCGCAATGTCCGAACCGGTGGCGATCGACGACGTGCCGGATGCCAGCGTCGCCGCGGAGCCTCCCGACGAACCACCGGGCGTGAAATCCGGGTTCCACGGATTGCGCGTCACGCCCCAGCGTTTCGACCAGGTGTAGCCGGCGCAGCTGAATTCAGGCGTCGCCGTGCGGGCATGGACAATGCCTCCGGCCTTGATGATGCGCTCGTTCATCGTCGAGGTATGGCCACCGATAGCATCCCCGGACAGCAGCGAGCCGTGCGAGGTCCGCTTGCCCTTGATGTAGCTCTCGTCCTTTATGCCGATCGGCAGGCCCTCGAGCGCCCCGGTCCGGGCGCCCCTGGCGTATTTTGCCTCGGCTTTCCTGGCCAGGTCTATCGCCTCGTCGAAATGCGTGAAGGTGAGGCAGTTGATCGTCGCTTTGGTGGCTTCGGCGCGGCGGATGGTGGCCTGCATCAGTTCGACGGGCGAAAGCTTCTTTGCCTTGAACAGCCGCAGCGCCTCGCTGGCCGGCATGTAGCAAAGGTCGAGATCGGTCATGGGAAGTCTCCTGCGATCTGCGCATCGCGTTTGGCATGGACGGAAGATGACCGCGCCGCGTGCGGCGGCGCGGGAAAGCCTGGTCAGGTCATTTCTGCAGGTCGGTCCAGATCTTCGTGTAGAGCGCCTGCACATCGGGCGGGCAGGCCAGCATGAATTGGCCCTTGGCGGCGAACTCGGCGGGAATGTTGACTTCCGGCGCGGTCTTCATGTCGTCGGGCATGAAGGCTTCCGAGCCCTTGATGCCGTTCGAATAACGCGCAAAGGCTGAGATCAGCGCCGCATTCTGCGGATCCATGATGAAGTTCTGGAACAGCTTGGCGTTGTCGACATTCTTGGCGTCCTTGAGGACAGCGACATTGTCCATCCAGATCGGATAGCCTTCCTTGGGATAGCCATAGACGATCTTGTCGTTCTCAAGCCGCTCGCGCAGCGATATGCCGTTCCAGTTGACGCCCGCGGCGATGTCGCCCCTGCCCAGGCCATCGACGGCCGCATAGTCGAGCGAAAGCCATCTCGCCTTCGCCTCCACCAGCTTGTCATGCACCTTCTTCAGCATCTGCATGTCGCTGCTGCAATATTTGCCACCCTCGTAAGCGATGGCGAGGAACATGATGTCACCCATTTCGGGTACGACATTGATCTTGCCGACGAGTTCGGGAGGTGGGTCGAGGAAGATCGCCGATGTGTTCGGATCGCCGGCATAGACCGACTTGTTCACCGAAATGCCGGTCGTGCCCCACTGCCATGGAACGGTGTATTTACGGCCTGGATCGAATGGAACATCGACCCACCTCGGATCGACGTTCTTGAAGTTTTCCATCTTGTTGGGATCGGTCTCCAAGAGCAGACCTTCGCTGATCCAGACCGGCACGACGCTCGCCGAAGGCACGACGATGTCATAGCCGGAGGCGCCCTGCCGGACCTTGGCCAAGGCAGTATCGTTGGAATCATAGTCGGTGACGGTGACCTTGACCTTGTAAGTCTCCTCGAACTTCTTGATCAGGTCGGGGCTGGTGTAATTGCCCCAATTGTAGATGTTGAGCTCGCCGTCGGCACGGGCCACGCCCGTGACAGTCAGCAGCGACAGGCCGATGGCCGTCACGGTCAGTTTCAAGTTCATGCTGCATGCTCCCATTGTTGGACCGGCGGCGTTACGGCCTCAGGTCCGTTTCCTGCTGACGAAAAGATGACCGCGACAATGCCGATCGACGGCACGAGAGCGGCCGTCGACATCGCACTCGCGGCATGCGGCGCACCGGCAACGGCAAGCCGCATCGCGGTCGAGATATTCCCCTCTTCATTGTGGCCATTCACCGGCTGGCGCCGGCTGTCCAACTCAATTCGCGACCTCAGGAGTAACTATGACTAAACATACAGTCAATATCTTTCCGCGGGTACGGCCATTGCTCGGCGATTGACGATGCGCCCGATGAGATGGTGACTGAGTGAGCAGGCAGAAAGAGGTTTAGCCGCGATACCGGACGCGTCAGGCCGTGGAGGCCGAAATGCTCGCGGCCGCAATTCGCTGGCGGAACCAATCGAAGGTGCGCCCGATGCCTTCCTGATAGCTCGTCCTCGCTTCCCAGCCAGGAAGGACATGCCTCGCCAAAGTCAGGTCCGGACACCGATTTGTCGGATCCTGGGGAGCTGGAGGGTGGTGCTCGATGCGGCTGCCGGGGACAAGCGATCTTACGAATTCCGCGATGCGCAGGACCGAAACCTCGTGGTCGTTGCCAATGTTCAGAGGACCGCGATGCGAGATGCCGTCGCGCCAGAAGTAACGTTCCAGCCCCTCGACGATATCGTCGACATAACCCCAACTGCGCGATTGGGAGCCGTCGCCATAAACCGTCAGAACCCCGGTTGTCAGTGCCTGGATGGCAAAATTCGAGACGGCGCGTCCGTCGTCGATGCGGGTTCGTGGCCCATATGTGTTGAATATCCTGACGACGCGAATGTCGAGCCCGCCGACCCGCTGCTGCTCGAACAGCAATGCCTCTGTGCAGCGCTTGCTTTCATCATAGGAAGCCCTGGGACCGGTGCAGTCCACCGATCCCCTGTAACTCTCGGGTTGCGGTGAAACCAGGGGGTCGCCGTAGACTTCCGAGGTCGAGGCGAAGCAGAAGCGACCGCCGGGCTTGAGCAGCGTCAGGAGATTGAGCGCGCCGCCGATATTGGCCTTGATCGTGCGTACCGGCTCGCGCATGTACCAAAGCGGCGACGCCGGCGACGCGAGATGGATGATCTCATCGAAGCCCTGAAGGGATGAAAAGCTTTCGGCGTCGGCAATCTGCAGATCGAAACGCGGATCGGCGACATGCGCGATGTTGTCTCGCGTCCCGGTCCAAAGATTGTCGACGACGACCAGCTTTTCCAGATCGCTTCGCCGCAACAGACGGTCGACCAGATGCGAGCCCAGGAAACCGCAGCCGCCAGAGATCAACACGCTGCGTGACATGGAAAACCCCCGCTCCAGACACCGGCCAGTCAACGAGCCCAGGGCTTGTTTCCCAACAACAGCGGATGCGAGCTACCCAAAAGCCTTTCCGCCAATCGATGCACCCATCTACACCGCCAAGCGCCGCGAGTGCAAACAGCAAGCCTTCACGAGTGGAACGTGCGGCGGCCGACCGGCCTCTGCTTTTAAGGAGAGAAACTGCCGCGCGATGTCGCGCATCGAAGCGACCGCCGATGCTGCCCGTCATCGCGAGGATGATCAGGACATTTCAGGCCTACAGCGCCCTTTGCGGGCATGGCGCCCCGGCTGCATCACCACAGCGCGACGCCGTGGGCTGCGGCCGGAAGCTCGTCTCTTCGGACTGGCGCACCAGTTCGGCAAAGAGCAGCGCGAAGCTTCCCAGCATCAGGAAGACGATGATCAGGCGTGTTACCGGCAATATGTCGGCCTCGACTGGCTAGCCCCCACGCCACCCATCCACTGCCGGCTAACATGACCGATCCGGCTTTACGAGACTTTAAGGCCCGTCTTAACCATCACATTCGCGTAGCCTTTGACATGATACGCGAACGGCATGCCCGCATCCGCCGACCGGCATGGCCGTATCATCCGGGATGGCGTTGCCATCCGGGATGGTACCTCCCTTTGCAGACGTACCCCGCCCATGCTACCCCGGCGCTGGCGCGGCCCAGCAACCGGCCGCTGCCAATCGGTCGTCATCGGGGAGCCATGAGCAAAGCCGCCAGCCGCATCGCCTTCGTCTCGTCCGACACCGCTGACGCCAAGACGGCGCTGGAAAGCCTGTCGGTGCGCTATGGCCAGTCTTCCGTCGAGGAGGCCGGGATCGTCGTTGCGCTTGGGGGTGACGGGTTCCTGCTGCAGACCCTGCGCGACACGATGGGGACCGGCAAGAAGGTCTACGGCATGAACCGTGGCACCATCGGCTTCCTGATGAACGAGTATCGTTCCGGTGGCCTCACCGAGCGTCTCGAGGCCGCCGTCGCCGAAACGATCCGCCCGCTGGAGATGCTGGCCGTGACCTCGGAAGGCGAAACGATTTCAGC
>NZ_RZRK01000241.1:0-7767 GCF_003997835.1 Mesorhizobium sp. M7A.F.Ca.CA.004.12.1.1 | reverse complement strand
CCCGTGGCATGCGCCATCAGAGCGAGGCCAGCGACGGCCGAATTGATGAAGGTCTTCGTGGCCGCGACGCTGCGCTCGGGGCCGGCCAGGATATCGATCGCATAGTCCGAAGCACGCGCCAGCGGCGAATCGGCGGTGTTGGTGATGGCGACGGTCAGCGCGCCCCCCGCCCGCGCGGTTTCGGCCATGGCGACGATATCGGGGCTCTTGCCCGACTGCGAGATTGCCAGGCAGGCCGAGCCGGCCAGCCTGAGCTTGCGGCCGTAGATCGAGGCGATCGACGGTCCGACCGATGCGACGGCCAGGCCGGCGGTCAGCTCGACGGCGTATTTCATGAAGGTGGCGGCATGGTCGGACGAGCCGCGCGCCACGGTGACGACGAACTGCGGGTCACGTTCACGGATGCCGCGCCCGGCCTCTGTCAGCACGGCGCCGGAGCCGTCGAGCAGGCGGGCGACCGCTTGCGGGACCTCCTCGATCTCGCGCCGCATATGGGTCATTTCTGCCGACATGGTCGGCTTTGTCGTGCTCATGGTCGGCCCTCTTCGCTCGGCCCTGTCAGCCGCAGTTCGGCGACGAAATCATAGGCGTCGCCTCGGTAGATGGAGCGGGTGAATTCGATCACCTTGCCGCTCGCCAGATAGGAAATGCGTTCGATGTGCAGGCCGGCAATGCCTGGCGGCACTTCGAGCAGGCGCGCGTCGCTGTCGCCGAGATTGGCGGCGGAGATGCGCTGCACCGCCCGCACCGGCCGGTTGCCGGTCAATTCCAGCGCCGCGTAGAGCGAGGAACCTATATCGGCCGGATCGGGCAACACGCTGGCCGACAGCGAGGCGCGTTCGATCGCCAGCGGCGTGTCGTTGGCAATGCGCAGGCGCGCCACCCGCGCCACCAGTTCGCTCGACGACAGGCCGAGCACCATCATCTCGTCGGGCGAGGGCGCGTAAAGGCCGCGGTCGAGCCATGCCGAACGCACCGCCATGCCGCGCCGCGCCATGTCCTCGGTGAACGAGGTCAGCCGCGACAGCGACTGTTCGACACGCTCCATGCGCGGCGCCACGAAGGTGCCGGAGCCGTGGCGCTGCACCAGGATGCCGCCCTTGACCAGGTCCTGCACCGCCTTGCGCACGGTGACCCGCGAAATATCGGCCTTGGTGGCGATGTCGCGCTCGGAAGGCAGCGCGTCGCCCGGCCCGATGAGGCCGCGATTGACCGCGTCCTCGATGCTCTTGCGAAGCTGCAGATAAAGCGGCGCGCCGCTTTGCGCCTGATGTTTGAGCGTGGCGAAGATCTGGTCGGCGGCCTCGCTCATCGAGTTGCCTCCGCGTGTCCGGCGAAAAGGCGGACCGCTATCTGCACCGCGCCGCCCAGCGCGTCGTCGAGCGGCGGCTTCAGCAGCGCCCGGTAACGGGCAGACAGGCGCGGCGCGTAGAGCGGCGCCAGCCCGCCGAGCAGGCACAGCGGCGCGTCGTCGGCGAGATCGAGCGCGCCGAGCGAGGCTTCGACATCGGCGACCACCCTGTCGAGGATCCAGTTGGCGACGCTGTCACCCTTCTCGGCATGCTCGAACACCTTGGGTGCGAAGCCGCCGAAATCGCCCGGCTTGGCATTGGTGGTGAATTCGACGACATCCTCCGGGTTGTTGCGGAACACGGCCAGCATGCTCTGCGTCAGCGGCGAACCTTCGCGGACGCCGTCATAGGCAAGCAGGGTCTGTTCGAGCAGGTCGCGGCCGATACGGGCGCCGCTGCCCTGGTCGCCAACCTGGAAGCCCCAGCCGCCGATGGCCCGCGATTTGCCTTGTCTGCGCGCCATATAGGCGGTGCCGGTGCCGAGGATCGCCATGGCGCCGTCGCCGGAGCCGACAGCGCCTTCCAGTGCGATCTCGGCGTCGGTCTCGACGCGGCTGATGCTGAACGGCAGGATCGCTTCGAGCTGCTGCCGGTAGGTGCCGACATTGGCGCCGGCCAGCCCGAGAATGGCCGGCGTCTGCGGGATCAGTTCCGCATCCTGCCCGGCGGCGAGAAACGCCTGCCGCGCGGCCTCGACGATGTTCGAGCGGGCGCCGGTCAAGTCGGTGCGGATGTTGGCGGCGCCGCTTTTTGCGCGGCCAATCACCGTGCCGTCCGCCGTTGCCAGGGCGGCCCTGCAGCTGGTGCCGCCGCCATCGATTCCGAGCACGAAATTCACGTGATTTCTCCTCCAGGCGGATAATACCAATAAAATACCAATAGCCAAGGGTTAATTTCCGTTTCAAAAAGATTAAGCCGTATTTTATTGAAAATCCTATGAATTTCGCCGGCTCAGCGATTTCCGGCCAGCGAATTCGTTAATGCGTGTGGACAAGTGGTATTTTTTTGGTATTGTTCTGGTATTGGAGGAACCGGGATGGCCGAAACGCGCACCGAAGCGCTTCACAAAAATGCCGAGGGGCTGGATATCCAGCCTCCGGACGCCATCCTTTCCTATCTGGCCGATGCGCAGATCGAAGCCGCCAAGGTCGTGCGCCATGCCATTCCATCCATAGCCAGGGCCGCCGAGATCATCGCCGGCAGGCTGAAGAGCGGCGGCAAGCTTGCCTACGCCGCGGCCGGCAGCTCAGGCCTGATGGCGCTGGCAGATGCGCTGGAACTGCCGGGCACCTTCGGCATTCACCGTGACCGCATCGCTATCCTGATCGCTGGCGGCGACGACGCTTTCCGCACGCTTGCCGGAGGGCCGGAAGACGATACCGAGGAGGCTGCGGCAGCGGTCGCCGAGGCCGGCCTCGGCAAGGGCGACTGCCTGATCGCTATTTCCGCCAGCGGCACGACGCCCTATGCCGTGCGGGCCATCGAGGACGCCCGGCTTCGGGGCGCCGCCACAATCGCTATTGCCAACAACGGCAACACGGCGCTGCTGCGCCTGGCCGATGTGGCCATCCTGCTCGAAACGCCGCCGGAGTTGATCGCCGGCTCCACGCGTATGGGCGCCGGCACCGCCCAGAAGATCGCGCTCAACATGCTGTCGACGCTGACCGCCATCCATCTCGGCCATGTGCATGACGGCTACATGGTCAATCTGATGGCCGACAACATCAAGCTGCGCGGCCGCGCGGCGCGCATCGTCGCCGCCGTCAGCGGGTGCGGCACGGACGAAGCGGCCCGCCTGCTCGAGAAGAGCGGCGGCGCGGTCAAGACCGCCATTCTGCTCGCCGCCGGCGCCGACAGCACCGACGCGGCGCAGAAGACACTGGAAGAGGCCGGCCAGAAGCTGCGCCCGGCCCTTTCCGCTATAGAGGGGAGCAAGGGCTCAAAAGCCTCCGTTCTCATCAAAACCGAACCTGAAAAAGGTCAACAGGGAGACTGAGCATGACAACGAAACTACTGACGGCACTGCTTTTGGGCACCAGCATTCTCGGCTCGGCCGGGGTTGCTTCTGCCGCAGACGTAACGCTCAACATCGAAAGCTGGCGCGGTGACGACCTTGCCATCTGGAAGGACAAGCTGCTCCCGGCTTTCGAAGCCAAGAACCCGGGCATCAAGGTGGTGTTCGCGCCCTCGGCTCCGACCGAATATGACGCAGCGCTCGGCGCCAAGCTCGCCGCCGGCTCGGCGGGCGACCTGATCACCTGCCGCCCGTTCGACAAGTCGCTCGAGCTGTTCAAGAAGGGCAACCTTGCCGATCTCTCGGCGCTGCCCGGCATGGAGAACTTCTCGCCCGTGGCAAAGTCCGCCTGGCAGACCGACGACGGCAAGGCGAGCTTCTGCGTGCCGATGGCCTCGGTCATCCACGGCTTCATCTACAACAAGGACGCCTTCGACAAGCTCGGCATCAAGGTGCCGGAGACCCGCGACGAGTTCTTCGCCGCGCTCGACAAGATCAAGGCCGACGGCACCTACATCCCGATGGCGATGGGCACCAAGGATCTCTGGGAAGCCGCGACCATGGGCTACCAGAACATCGGCCCCAACTACTGGAAGGGCGAGGACGGCCGCGCAGCACTGATCAAGGGCGAGCAGAAGCTGACCGACAAGGACTGGGTCGCGCCGTATGAGGAACTGGCCAAGTGGAAGCCTTATCTCGGCGACGGCTTCGAGGCGCAGACCTATCCGGACAGCCAGAACCTGTTCACGCTCGGCCGCGCCGCCATCTACCCGGCCGGCTCGTGGGAAATCGGCCTGTTCAACACCCAGGCCCAGTTCAAGATGGGCGCCTTCCCGCCGCCGGTCGAGAAGGCCGGCGACACCTGCTACATATCAGACCATACCGATATCGGCATGGGCCTGAACGCGGCTTCGAAGAACGCCGATGCGGCCAAGACCTTCCTGTCCTGGGTCGCCTCGCCCGACTTCGCCACCATCTACGCCAACGCGCTGCCGGGCTTCTTCAGCCTGAACTCCTCGCCGGTGAAGATGGAAGACCCGCTGGCGCAGGAATTCGTCTCCTGGCGCGGCAAGTGCAAGTCGACCATCCGCTCGACCTACCAGATCCTGTCGCGTGGCACGCCGAACCTCGAGAACGAGACCTGGGTTGAATCGGCCAACGTCATCAACGGCACCGATACGCCGGAAGCCGCGGCCAAGAAGCTGCAGACCGGTCTCGACAGCTGGTACAAGCCGGCCAAGTAAGAGCTCGGCTGAGCGCTGCTTTATCTCCCCCCTCGAGGGGGAGATGTCGCCGAAGGCGACAGAGGGGGTCGGTGGAGGCAGGCCGCGACTTGATCGTTGCTGGAAAGCGCGGTCAAATGTCGATGGCGCGCTGCCTTGACCGACCCCACCCGCCTCGCTTCGCGAGGCACCCTCCCCTCGAGGGGGAGGGAGGCGCCGCGCCTTTGGCGGCATTTGCCGAGACCTAAACGGCGGGGACCGAACTCATGGCCGCAGATATCAGACCGAAAAGACCGTTCCGCTGGCATATAGGCGTCTTCCTGGCGCCGGCGGTGCTTGTCTACACGGCGATCATGATCCTGCCGCTCGCCGGCACGCTGCAGCTGTCGCTGTTCCGCAACATCGAGCAGCACCAGGTCTTCGTCGGGCTGGAAAACTTCCGCACGCTGTTCGGCGACCCCAACTGGTCGGTGGGTTTCTGGAACGCGCTGAGGAACAATGTCTGGTTCTTCATCATCCACATGATCGTGCAGAACCCGATCGGCGTCATGCTGGCCGCGCTTCTGTCCAGTCCGAAACTGAGATTCGCGGCTTTCTACCGCACGGCGATCTTCGTGCCGACCATCCTGTCCTTCGTTATCGTCGGTTTCGCCTGGAAGCTGATCCTGTCCCCGTTGTGGGGCGTGGCGCCGCATCTGATGGACCTCGTCGGCCTGAAAAGCCTGTTCACGCCATGGCTCGGCAAGGAGCAATATGCACTGACCGCACTCAGCCTGATCTCGGTGTGGCAGTTCGTCGGCATCCCGATGATGCTGATCTACGCGGCACTGCTGTCGATCCCCGAAGAGGTGATCGAGGCCGCGGAATGCGACGGGATTACCGGCCTGTCGCAATTCTGGAAGATCAAGCTGCCGCTGATCCTGCCGTCGATCGGCATCATCTCGATCCTCACCTTCGTCGGCAATTTCAACGCCTTCGACCTGATCTACACCGCGCAAGGCGCGCTCGCCGGGCCGAACTATTCGACCGACATTTTAGGCACCTTCCTCTACCGCGCCTTCTTCGGCTTCCAGCTGCAGACCGGCGACCCCAATATGGGCGCGGCGATCGCCACGATGATGTTCCTGATCATCCTCGGCGGCGTCTGCGTCTACCTCTTCCTCGTCCAGACGCGCCTGCGTCGCTACCAGTTCTGAGGGGCCGAGAGATGAGCACCGCCACCCGTTCCGTGCCCCGCACCATCGGCGCCCACGCGATCCTTTTGACCTACACGGTGATCGCGCTGTTTCCGGTGATCCTCGTCATCATGAACTCGTTCAAGTCCCGCGCCGGCATCTTCGGCGCGCCTTTGACGCCGCCGACGCCAAAAACCTTCGACCTGATCGGCTACACGACCGTCATCGGCCAGGGCGACTTCATCCACTATTTCCAGAACAGCCTCGTCGTCACCGTCGCCTCGCTGTTCTTCGTGCTCCTGTTCGGCGCCATGGCGGCGTTCGCCCTGTCGGAATACCGCTTCCGCGGCAACTCGCTGATGGGGCTCTACCTGGCGCTCGGCATCATGATCCCGATCCGGCTGGGCACCGTCGCCATCCTGCAATTGATGGTGGCGAGCGGGCTGGTCAACACGCTGACGGCGCTGATCCTGGTCTACACCGCGCAAGGCCTGCCGCTTGCCGTGTTCATCCTGTCGGAGTTCATGAAGCAGGTCTCCGACGATCTGAAGAATGCCGGCCGCATCGACGGCCTGTCCGAATACACCATCTTCTTCCGGCTGGTGCTGCCGCTGGTCAGGCCCTCGATGGCGACCGTCGCCGTTTTCACCATGATCCCGATCTGGAACGATCTGTGGTTCCCGCTGATCCTGGCGCCGTCGGAAGAAACCAAGACGGTGACGCTCGGCGCCCAGCTGTTCCTCGGCCAGTTCGTCACCAACTGGAACGCCATCCTGGCAGCCCTGTCGCTGGCGATCATGCCGGTGCTGATCCTCTACGTCATCTTCTCGCGGCAGCTGATCCGCGGCATCACGTCCGGAGCCGTCAAGTGAACTCTGAAACACCCCTCCGCGTCGTCATTGCCGGCCTCGGCAATATGGGTCGCAGCCATGCGCTGGCCTACCATACCAATCCAGGTTTCCAGATCGCGGCGCTGATCAATCGCTCCGACGTGCCGCTGCCGGACGGGCTGTCGGATTACGGCATCAGGCGCTCCTTCGACGAGGCGTTGCGCGAGGAAAAGCCCGATGTCGCCTGCATCGCCACCTATTCCGACAGCCATGCCGACTATGCGGTGAGGGCGTTCGAGGCCGGTTGCCACGTCTTCGTCGAGAAGCCGCTGGCAACGACGGTGGCCGACGCCAGGCGCGTCGTCGCGGCGGCGAAGGCCAATGGCAGGAAGCTGGTGATTGGCTACATCCTGCGCCATCACCCGTCCTGGATCAGGCTGATCGCCGAAGCCCGCAAGCTAGGCGGCCCCTACGTCTTTCGCATGAACCTCAACCAGCAATCCTCAGGCCACACCTGGGAGACGCACAAGCAGTTGATGCAGACGACGTCGCCGATCGTCGACTGCGGCGTGCACTATCTCGACGTCATGCTGCAGATCACCGATGCGAAGCCGATCGAGGTGCGTGGCATGGGCGTGCGGCTGTCCGACGAGGTGGCGCAGTCGATGTACAATTACGGCCATCTGCAGGTGCTGTTCGACGACGGCTCGGTCGGCTGGTACGAAGCCGGCTGGGGTCCGATGATTTCGGAAACGGCGTTCTTCGTGAAGGACGTCATCTCGCCCAATGGCTGCGTGTCGATCGTCATGAAGGAAGGTGTGAAGTCCGATGACATCGACACCCACACCAAGACCTCGACCATCCGCCTGCACAGTGCGGCGACCGGCGCGGACGGCAAGTTTCTCAAGGCCGACGAGATGCTGTCGATGGAGGGCGAACCCGGCCATCAGGATCTCTGCGACCTCGAACAGGCCTTCGTGCTGAAGGCGATCCGCGAGGATCTCGATCTCACCAAACATATGGACGACGCGGTCAAATCGCTCGCCGTCTGCCTTGCAGCCGACGAGAGCGTGCGCAGTGGAAAGGCGGTGCGGTTGTGATCAGGGAATTGTCGTCAGGGGCTGCGCTCTACGGCGCCCCCCTCTGGCCTGCTGGCCATCTCCCCCTCAAGGG
>NZ_RZRK01000240.1:0-7799 GCF_003997835.1 Mesorhizobium sp. M7A.F.Ca.CA.004.12.1.1 | reverse complement strand
GACAGAGGTCGGAGAGCGTGCCTTCCAGCGCCTCGCCGAGATTCTTGCCATGCGCCATCTGCGACGAGAGATAGGCGGCAGCAACCTCGGTGTCGTTTTCGGTTTCGAACGTCATGCCTTCGCGGATCAGTTCGCGGCGGACATTGTTGTGGTTCGACAGCGAGCCATTGTGCACCAGGCACTGGTCGGCACCGGTCGAGAACGGATGCGCGCCCATCGTCGTCACTGCCGATTCCGTTGCCATGCGGGTATGGCCGATGCCATGCGTTCCGGTCATCTTGCGGACGTCGAAGCGATCGACGACGGCCTCCGGCAGGCCGACTTCCTTGTAGATCTCGACAACGTCGCCGGCGCCCATGATGCGGATGTCGGGGCGCAGCGCCTGGATGGTTTCGCGCGCTTCATCGATCTTGGCCGGCGTGGTCCTGACGACCGCATGGGTGGATTTCACCGCGATCGTCACCGGCGTGCCGATGGCCTTGGCGAGCTCCGCCTCGAGGCCGCGGAAATCGCGGTCGGGCTTGGCGGACTGGATGGTGATCTTGGCCTCATTCTTGGAAGGCGCGCCATAGATGGCGATACCGGCGCTGTCCGGACCGCGGTCGCTGAGGGAGATCAGCATCTGCGACAGCATCGCACCAAGCTGGGGTTCCAGCGACTTGTCCTTCAAAAACAGTCCGACAATTCCACACATGTCAGCCTCCCGATGTTTGTAGCTAAGAGATCGTTTGTAGCTAAGAGAGGATGTATCGAATGAGCTGCACAAATTCAATCGTATGAAAAAAATATTCCTCTAGTTACCTATGCGGCTCAATGCCGCTCTGCGCACTGTCGCCGTCTCGCCGGGCATTGTGAACCCATTTGGCGGAGCGGATGCGGGCGAGCTTGTAGGCGTCGAGAATCGACAAGGCATAGATCAGGAAGCCGCCGGCGTGACGGCCGACGAAGCTGGCATCGGGCGGTGCGATCTTGGCCGTCACCCATGCCAGGATCACCATGAAGAAAAGGAACTGAAGGCCGCGCACCGGCACGCCGAGAATGACGTGCCCGCTTCCCGGCAGCACGATTGCGGCGCCGAGAACCAGATAGGGATTGGTGGGTGCCGTGGTGGGAATGGTCATGCGGCTTGCCGTTCGCTTTTGTTGATGGCGTCGCGAAGCGCCGACACCGACATCAGCAGTCTTTCGATCAGCGCACGATCGAGTGTGGCGTCGCCAAATTCGGCCTGCCGGAACACACCGTAGCGCGCCCGTTCGGCTTCGGCCAGCAGCCACACGATGCGTACCCCTTTCGGGGTGATCAGCAGTTCCTTGGCGCGCCCTTCGGAAAAAATCCCGAGGTGGCCGGCGATGGTCTCCAGTGGGAAGTGGACGCCCCTGCGATCCGTCCGCAACACGGCCTCGGCCGGAAATGCCGAACTCTTCGGCAGCGTGTGGTCGAGATGATCGAAATTGGAGAAGGTCGTCGGCGACCCCGGCCGCATCATCATGTCGAAGGTGCCGGGCACGGCCACCGGCTCGGTGACCGAGATGCTGAGCCAGCGCGCCGGCAGTTTCCGCGTCGCCAGTGTGTCGACGATGGTGCGCACCTGGACGCGTTGGCTGTTCCAGGATCCTTCCCAGGTGATGACGCCGGCGGTGCCGTCCGAGACATTGGCTGCGTCGGCGATGGCTGTGCGGATGCGGTCCTGCTCGACGGCAAGCGCCATCGATGCCCTGTTGCGGCTGGCACGCGCCTGCCAGGCAAGGTGGAGAACGATAGCCAGGACAATGGCTCCGGCCAGCAGTGCTGATGTCAGCTCGGACATTTTCTCATGCCACGCCCATCCAGGATACGGACCGGCCTACTCCCATCAATAACCCTGCGGCTTCGGCCACGGCATGGTGAACTGATCGCCGCGCCGCACGAATTTGTAGCGATAGAAATGGAACCACAGTGAGATCAGGAAATAGAAGGCGACCATGGCGATCAGTTGCGAGCCGAAGCCGAGGAAGATGGCGAAGAAGGTCACCACGCACAGGCAAAACAGCACGATGGCCGGGATCGGGTGGAAGGGGTGCGTGTAGCCGCGGCGGATCGAGCCGAGCGGCCACTTCTTGCGGAACATGATGATGTTGATGCTCATGAACGTGTATTGCAGCACGCCCGACAGGATCGAGAAGGTGATCGCCTGGTTGAGGTCGGCGATGAAGGCGAAGGCCAGCGCGATCGGCAGCAGGAACAGGATCGAACGATAGGGCGTGCGATATCTCGGATGCACGGCCGAGAACCATGTCGGCAGATAGCGGTCGCGGCCGAGCGAGAACCAGGCGCGCGCCGCATCGTTGATGCAGCCATTGGCGGAGGCCATTGCAGCAAGCAGCGTGGCGACGAACAACAGGTTCTCGAGCAGCGGGCTGCCAGTCAGCTTGCCGGCGTCCCACAGCGGATAATAGGTGATGCCGAGATATTCCCATGGCATCATCGAGGCGCAGACATACCAGGTCATGGCGGCGGCGATCAAAAGCGTGATCATGCCGGCCATGGTGCCGTAAGGCAGCGAGCGGGCCGGCGAGCGCACTTCCTCGGCGGCCTGTGTGGTGCCCTCGATCCCGAGATAGTACCAGATGCCGAACTGGAAGGCGGCGATGACGCCAATCCAGCCATAGGGGAGTGCATTGCCTGGCGTGACCAACTCGTTCAGCTTCAGCACGGCGCCTTGCGTCCACGGGCTGACCGAAAAGAACAGGATGACAATCGAGATATAGGCGACCGCTGTGATGACGAAGTTGACATTGAGCGTCATCAGCACGCCGCGATAGTTCAGCCACGCCAGCACGACGATGGTCGCGGCGATGAAGGAATTGTGGGTGAGCCCTTCGACGCCGGCCTTGGCGACGATGGTGTCGCCGAGCAGGATGGCGTCGGACACTTCGAGCATGGTGTAGGCAAAGACCAGGAACAGCGCGACGTTGAACGCCATCAGCGGTCCGACGATGTGCTTTGCCTGCGCATACTGGCCGCCGGCGGCGGCCACGGTCGATGTCACCTCGGAATCGATCATGGCGACCGAGGTGTAGAGCAATCCCACGACCCAGCAGACGATCAGCGCGGCCAGTGCGCCACCCTTGTCCGCCGAGAAATTCCAGCCGGTGAATTCGCCGACCAGGACGATGCCGACGCCGAGCGCCCAGACATGGGCCGGTCCGAGCACGCGCAGGAGTGAAACTCTGTCCCCTTGGGCAGCCGGTTCAAGTGCGATCGTCATTGTTCAATCCTCACTCAGATCCGGTGTTTTTCGGAAGTGGCTTCCAGTTCGCCCTCGCGCGAGGAGGTCAGCACCTCTTCGGAGAAGGTCGTGTCAACCTTGAACCAGTCGTAGAGCATCCACAAAGCGAGCACGATCGAGATGCCCCAGCATGCGTAAGAGAGTGCCACCCACATGATCGTGTCCCCCGAATTAAATCGTCCTCAGAACTCTTACTTGTCGTCGAATTTTTCGTTGATGACGTCGCGATATTCGCGGTCTGATGCACGAAACAGGAAGACGAAATAACCGATCAGCACCGCCGCCATGATGATCAGCGTCGGCCAGTCGATGACATAGTGGAAGCGGTTCTGGATGATGTCGTGCGCGGTCTCGGGCGTATAGCCGAGCTTTTCCCAGATAGACGCCATGGTCGGGTTCTGGCCTAGCGCTTCCCAGGTCTTGGCGTCGAGCGCGTCGATGGATTTCGCCGCGCCGGCGAGGCCCAGCTTGAGCGGTAGCCACAGTGCCACGAAAATGGCGACGACGACGACGGCGATGTCGAAAACCTGCCCGGCCTTGCTTTGTTCCGGCGGCGTGTAGCGGGACATCTCTTCTACCCCTCAGGACTTGCGGTTCAGGACTTGCGGTTGCGGAACGCGTCGGCGTTCTTGATATCGAGCCCGTAGATGAATTCCTTGTCTTCCTTGTAGTGCTTGACCATCGCCAGGATGGCGGCCGTGTTGAAGATCAGCACGGCGGCGGCGGCGATCGCGACCACGGCCTTGATGCCGCTGTGCGGGATGTAGGGCCATGTCATGAGGAGGACGAAGAGGATCGTCGCCCACAGGCAGACGATCAGGAGCGCGGCTCCGCGCACGTCGGAACGATACAGCGCTTCGATGCGCTGTTGCATGTCTGACATCGGTTTCTCCCCTTTTCCGCCGTCCGGTTCCGAATCCCCCGTCCGTCGTCCTCTTTCAACAGAGTGAAATTTTTTTCATAAGTTCTGTCTGAATCCCGCAATTGTCAAGCGCGATTTACGTGGGGTTAACCGTTTGGTTTGCGCGGCGGATTTTGCCTGACAATGAAATTAATTGCTTATGGGTATTGCGGCGCCCGGAGGTTTGCGATCAATATTCGGCCAAAGCTCCCGCCGCTGCGCAGGGGGCAGGGAACAGCAGAGCATTATCGAAACGGAGGACGAGCGGATGACGGCATCCTGGAGATTTTCGACCCTGGCGGATCGGCACCGAGCGCTCGGTTCGAAGCTCGAAGACTGGAGCGGCATGGGAACCGCCTGGACCTACGACAAGGATGCCGACGAGGAGTACATCGCCATCCGCACCAAGGCTGGTCTGATGGATGTCTCCGGCCTCAAGAAGGTCCACATATCAGGGCCGCACGCCTCGCATCTCATCGACCTCGCCACCACACGCGATGTCGAAAAGATCTATCCCGGCAAGTCGGCCTATGCCTGCATGCTGAATGAGGCGGGCAAATTCACCGACGATTGCATCCTCTACCGCACCGGCCCCAACGCTTGGATGGTCGTGCATGGTTCGGGCACCGGCCATGAGGAGTTGCAGCGGGCAGCTATGGGCCGCGACGTCTCGCTGCGCTTCGACGACAATCTGCACGATCTGTCGCTGCAGGGTCCGACAGCAGTCGACTATCTAGCCAAGCATGTGCCGGGCATTCGCGACCTCAACTATTTCCATCACATGCAGACGCAACTGTTCGGCTTGCCCGTCATGATATCGCGCACCGGCTATACCGGCGAGCGCGGCTACGAGATCTTCTGCCGCGGCCAGGATGCCGGCACGATCTGGGACAGGATCCTCGACGAGGGCAAGAGCGCCGGCATCATTCCGTGCCGCTTCACCACGCTCGACATGCTGCGCGTCGAAAGTTATCTGCTCTTCTACCCCTACGACAATTCCCAGAAGTATCCGTTTGAGAACGAAGGCCCGGGCGACACGCTGTGGGAACTCGGCCTCGACTTCACCGTCAGCCCCGGCAAGACCGGCTTTCGCGGCGCCGAGGAGCACTATCGCCTGAAGGGCAAGGAGCGCTTCAAGATCTATGGCGTGCTGCTCGACGGCAAGGAGCCGGCCGATGAAGGAGCGCCGGTCTATCGCGACGGCAAAAAGGTCGGCGTAGTAACCTGTGCCATGTATTCGCCGCTGGTCGAGAAATCGATGGGCATCGCCCGGCTCGACGTGGACTGCGCGGTCAAGGACACCAAGCTCGAAATCCGCAACAAGAGCGGTGCCATCAAGGCGACGGCGCAGCCGCTTCCCTTCGATGATCCCAAGAAGACCAAGCGCGCGGCGAAAGGTTGAGGCATAGTCAACACCGAGGGGTTCGAGCAATTCCAGGAAAGTGTGAAACGGTTTTCCGTCCGGAATTGCGTCGAAGCAAAGAGATAGAGCGGTCCGCCGTTTCTATGAAACGGTGAAGCGCTCGAAGGCACGAAGACATAAATGGCAGCCAAAAGTATCATCAGCCGGCCCGTTTACGGAACCTTGTCTCCGCAACCCGGCAAGCATCATCTTTTCATCGCGGACGCGGAAGGGGCGCTGGCGATAGCGGAGATGGCCGGGAGGGCGCCGCCCGGGTTTTTCGGCGACGCCGAAATCGTCTTCATTCCCGGGCTTGACGGCAAACATGCCGTCGCACTCGAAGCGTTGAAGCCGGCACAGTTCCACCAGGCGCCGTCCTTTGCCAGCCTGCTGCCACGGCTCCGGCAGACACTGGCCAACGCGCATATGGGCTTGCGCCTCTATCTCGCCGGCACGGAGGGCCTGATCGGCCAGGCGATGCAGGTGGCGCTTGAAGCCGGCATCGACCACACTTCGATCCAGACCGAGCACCGCGGCTCGCTGGCGCGGCGCATGCAATGTGTCCATTGCAAGGGCATCACCGAGAATGTGACGACGCAGCCGGCGACCTGCGCGCATTGCGGCCTGCTGCTTCTGGTGCGCGACCATTATTCCAGGCGCATCGCAGCCTTCCAGGGCGTCTGCATCAATGCGGAAGATCGCTCGGAGATTCCTCCGATGGAGGAGATTTTTCGATGAGCACCGGAACAACAAAACTCGATGTCGTTGTCAGCGACGTCGTCCCGGTCAACGACCTCGTCACCCGCTTCCATTTTCGCCGGCGCGACGGGCAGCTTTTGCCGACTTTTTCCGGCGGCGCCCATGTCGTGGTCGAGATGCGCGACGGCGAACGCACCAGGCTCAATCCCTATTCGCTGATGGGCTCGCCGCTCGATACGCGCGAATACACGATCTCGGTGCGGCGCGACGATGTCGGCCGTGGCGGCTCGCTGTTCATGCACCGGAGCGTCAAGCCGGGCATGGAGATGGTGGTCAGCTACCCCGTCAACCTGTTCTCGCTCGACCTGCGCGCCAAAAAGCATCTGATGCTGGCCGGCGGCATCGGCATCACGCCGTTCATGGCGCAGACCGCTCAGCTTGCGGCGGAAGGCGGCAATTTCGAACTGCACTACACCTGCCGCACCGCATCGCTCGGCACCTATGCCGATGTGCTGCGCGAGCGCTACGACCGCCGGGTCAGGCTCTATCATGACGACCTTGAGGAGCGCATCGAACTCGACCGGTTGCTGTCGACACAGCCGCTCGGCACGCATCTCTATGTCTGCGGCCCGGCTGGCATGATCAACTGGGTGCGCGATCGCGCGGCAAGCCTCGGCTGGCCGGCGGAAACCGTGCATTTCGAGCATTTCGCGGCACCTCAACCCGGACTGCCGTTCGACGTGAGGCTTGCCGTCAGCGGCAAGGCGATCCGCGTCGATGAACAGCAGAGCCTCTTGGAAGCGATCGAGGCGGCCGGCGTCGATCCGCCCTATCTCTGCCGTGGCGGCGTCTGCGGCCAGTGCGAGACCAACGTCATCTCTTGCGACGGCAGGTTCATCCACAACGACCACTGGCTGAGCGAGGAAGAGCACCGTTCGGGCAAGAAGATCATGCCGTGCGTGTCGCGCTTCGAAGGCCGGTCGCTGGTCCTGGAACGGTAGAGCATTTTGCAGCCAAGTGGATACACTTGGCGTCGCAGAAATGCGGCTAAAACAAAGAGATAGAGCGGGCAGCCCGCTCTAGGAGAAAATCATGGGCATCACCTTTCGCAAGGAAACGTTCCGCGATGACTTCACCTTCAAGAACAGCCCGGAGCACATAAGGCGCTTCCCGTTCCCGTTCCACGAAGACGCCTACATGTATGCTGTCAACATCGAGCCGCATGTCGTCGGACCCAGGGGCAGCGTGCTGGAAAACCTGATCGACGTCGACGAGCACTATGTCGCCGAGATGCAGGACCGCGCGCTGGTGCTGGCCGAGGATCCGCTGCGCTGCCAGTCGCTGCCGCACATGACGCTGGCCGGCTGGGACCTGCTCGAGCTTTTGATGGAGCAGCAGGCGCTGGGCTATCCCGAGCATTTCACGCTGACCCGCGACGGCGATCGCTGGCGCTGGATCAACCGGCCGCTCGGTATCGACGACACCTTCACTTTCGGCGACACCTCGACGCTGCCTTACGGGCCGATGGC
>NZ_RZRK01000023.1:0-16928 GCF_003997835.1 Mesorhizobium sp. M7A.F.Ca.CA.004.12.1.1 | reverse complement strand
GAGGCAGCCAGCGGCGCAAGGATATTTGCCGCCACCACGATTGCGGCAGGCCACGCTGCCTGCCGCATCAGCATGCCGGCGAAGCGGTCGGTGCGGTCCTGATAGGCATTGCCGGTCATGACGCCGCCGGATCCGTGGCTTCTGCGAGATGAACCGGCCGGCCGAGGGCCGCGAGCATTTCGCGGGCAAGCGCCGGCGTCTTGGCCCTGCCGGTCGCCACCAGCCATTCGGCGACGACGCCGGCGCTGCGCTGGAAGCCGAGCGCGCAGCACACCAGCACGGTGCCGTCGCGGCGCGCACTCTCCAGCGCGCCGGCTGCCTGTTGCCGTATCGCCACTGGCGGCGGCAACAGGTCGACCATCGGAAAGCTGATCCAGCGGCAATCGGCTGCCGCAGGCCTCTTAAGTTCGGCGGCGAGATCGATGACCGTGCCGAAGCTGCTGGCCTCGCGTGCCGTGGGAAAGCGCCCGAGAAAGACGCCGTCGGCAATCGCCACCTGGGGAGCAAGTTTGCGCGTCCAGGCCCATATGTTGGCCCTGGCGCCGAGACGGTAAGGCAAGAGCAGGACACGGCTTGCGAGCGTGATGCTGCCATCGGCGGATTTCTGGAACACTTTTTCGCCTGCTCCTGCATAGGCGAAGGCGACGATGGCCAGCGCCAGCGCCGGCCAAAGCAGGAAGAGCGCGACGGCGCAGAACAAGGCGCCGAGCGCTGCACCGGCCAGCGCGAGGACCGCGCCCAGAGCGTAGAACCGCGCCAGCCGCCGCGCTTTCACATCGCTGGTCAGCCGGAAGCCTGAAAACGGCAACGCGCCGCTGCGCGGAAACAGCCACAGCGCAAAGAACCCGAGCAGCGCGCCGGTCGGAATGTCGATGAAGTGATGCTGCCAGGTCGTCAGCACCGAGGCACCGATCAGGAAGCTCCAGCCATGCCAGAGCGGCAGGAGCAACCCGCGGAGCCGGTGGCGCCAATGATCCCAGATGATCACCAAAAGGGCGATGTGCAGCGAGGGTGCCTGGTTGAACGGCTTGTCGAAACCGCCGAGCACGGCAAACAGGAAGCCCGGCAGGCCGGTCGTCGCCGGTCGCACGAATGTCGCGGTCAGCGGGAACAGGATGAAGCAGATAACGGCGACGACCTGCGCGGTGAGATAGCGCCCGGCCAGGCGGTCGACGCCTTGCTTGTCGTTGTTGAGCAGCAGCGACAGGCCATAGAACAGATTGATCGACCAATAGGGCACGATGGTCCAGGCGACGAACGGAATGCTGTGTTCCCACGAGAACACGATGCTGCCGACCTCGTCGCGCCGCGAGGCCAGCCAGTTGGCGAAGCCGTAGCTGAGATAGAAGAACGGCGCCAGGAAGGCCAGCCACAGCGCCGCCCTGACGATCACCCGTCCATAAGGCTCGGTGCGCGCGGTGGGGGCAGGCGATGAGACCATGCTGTTCAGCGGCGCCGCGCGACCGAGACGGTGAAGATGCCCCATTGGTCGATGCGCTGGTCGAGTTTTTCGAAACCGGCGGCTTCGACGAGCTGGTCCATCTCACCCTGCGTGCGCCGCCGCATCACCCAGGCCTCGCCGCCGCGATGCGAAGTCAGGCTGCGGGCGATCATCTCGAGCTGCGGATGCCAGGGCTGGTTGGTGTAGAGCAACAGGCTTCCCGGCTGCATGGCGCTGGCCAATCCACCGAGCGAGCGGGCTATCATCGCATTGTCGGAGAACAACTCGTAAAGGCCGGAAACGATGGCAAGATCCGGAGCCGGATCGATCGATGCGAGCATGTCGGCATCGAAGGCGTCGGCGCGCTGGAATGAGACATCAGCCGGCAATTGCCGCTCGGCGATCAGCTTGCGGCCAAGCTCGACGTTGAGGTCGGAATAATCCTGCAGGCGAACGCTCGCCGGCTGATCGGGGCTCTTCACGATGGCATCGAGAACATAGCGGCCATGGCCGGCCGCGATGTCGAGAATGTGCACCGGCCGGCCAGCGGCCTTGAGCGTCGCCAGGCAAGAGCCGATGAGCTCTTCGAGATGCAGCTTGCGCTGGCGGATGCCGCGCCAGCCAATGGCCTCCAGGAAAATGCGGTCGACGACGCGGCCAAGAGGCGTAAGCCCGCGCGCATTGTTCTCGTAGACGTAGTCGAGCGTCGAGCCGGAATCGAAGCCGGTGGTCACGCCGGCCTTCATACCTTGCGAGACCCAGGCGCCCATGCGGATGGAGGCACGGCTGAATGCCCAATAGAGGCCCTTTGGCGACATCAGAGCGAGCGGCGAGGCAAGCCTATCGGCCTCGTCGCGTGTGTAGCCGGCGATGTCCGCCTGCTTCAGGTCGACCGGCGCATCGGCTGCCTCGAACTGCCTGGCCAGGAATGGCCGGATCAGGTCGAGGGCCTGCGCCCTGTCGCGCTCGCCCAGCGTGTCGTGGAAGAAACCAGGCAGCACATGGCGTTCCTTGGTGCGGCTGCCGAGATTGACGAAGAACTCATGCTGCGGGCCGTGGCGCACGACCCAGTCGCTGCCCGAAAGCAGAAGCTGCGTCGGCACGGTGATGGCGCGGGCGTCACTGACGATGCGTGCGGCATGCTGGTAGAGTTCGACCAGTATGTTGGAGGCGATCGGCCGCGTGATCAGCGGATCGCTCTCGAAAGAGGCGATGCGCACGGGATCATGGGTCAGGAATTTCGCCTTGACGTAGGAATTGACGAAGAAGCGGCCCTTGATCTTCTGCCAGAGTGCGATGCCCTCCTTGGCGAAGGGCACGTAGAGTTTTACCGAGAAGGCCGGTGAGGCCAGCACCATGGCGCGCAGCTTCGGCGCATAGTCATGCACCCAGGCGGCAGCCAGCACGGCGCCGAAGGATTGTGCGATCAGCGCGATATCCCGAGTGGCAAAGCCATCCCTGGCAGCGGTCTCGCGCATGAAGCAGTCGATGTCGCGCACCAGCGCCGAGAAGGAGGGCGCATAGCCGCGCTCGCCGGACGAGCGGCCATTGCCGCGGGCATCCCAGGCATAGAAGGCGTGGTCCGGCATCTGCAATTCATCGACGAGATGGGCCATGCGGCCGCCATGCTCGTGGCCGCGATGGAAGAGCACCACTGCGCCCTTGGCATCGGCGGAGGCCGCCGGCCAGAATCGGTAGAAGATCTCCGTCCCGTCATGGCTGCGGAAAACCCGCTCCTGTGCTTGCCGCGCAAGGCTTTCCGTGGCCGCGGCGGCGATCGGTTCGTGCATCATGGTCTTCCCCTCTGGCGGCATGGCGAGCCTCGATGCTCAGCTGGCGCTGCCAATAATGCCGGCGCGTATCCGGTTTATGGCGGTCAGCAGCGAAAGCGTTGCCATGGCCGGAAACACAAACGGCGTTATCGATGCCGGCCACAGCCCGGCGGCACACAGCGTGGCGACGACGCCGAGCGCCAGCGCCCTGTCGCTCTTGCCGAACGGCCCGGCATAATTACGCCCGACCTTGGCAGCGATGCCGAGCACGCCGGCGAACTCGGTCAGCACGGCCGATATCGCGAAGGCGACGACGCCCCATGCGCCAAATTCGGGAAAGACGGCAAAAGGGAGAATCAGCGCGAGGTCCGAAACGACGTCGCACAACTCGTTCAGATACATGCCAAGCGTCGAGGCTTGGCCATGCTCGCGCGCCAGCATGCCGTCCACGGCATTCAACGCCATGCGCACGAACATCACCGCGGGGATAAGCAACAGCAGCCAGCGCCATTCGTGCCAGATCGCAATGGCCGCGCCGGCGGCTATCGACATCGCGGCCGCCAGGATGGTTATGCTGTTTGCCGTGACCCCGATTGCCGCCAGCCGGTTGACCAGCGGCCGCAGTCGACCCTGGAAGGCCGGCTTGAGAGCGTAAAGCGTCGGCATGCGTTGATCCCCCGATCCTGTTCAGCGGCTGTACATCAATATGCCAGACGCGACCAGTGTAGAGGCGGCGCGGCCATCATGCGTTCGCAAATCGCTAACCATGATTGGTCCGGCAAAGCTGCCATGCACATTGCCGGCTTCTCGTGCAACGCGGCGTCTTGAATAGTAAGCACGCTTATTATATATCTCGCTCATGGTTTCCGATGGCATCGACAGATTGGGCTTCTTGATCCACGACGTGCAGCGCTTGATGCGCAAGCGCTTCGAGGCGAGGGCCAGTGGCTTGGGGCTTTCTTCGGCGCAATGGCGGCTTCTGGTCCGCGTTGCCAAGGAAGACGGTGTCGCGCAGGCGCGGCTGGCCGAACTTCTCGAAATCGAGCCGATCAGCGTTTCGCGCCTGGTCGACCGCATGGAAGAGGGAGGCTGGATCGAGCGTCGGTCCGACGCCGCCGATCGTCGCGTCCGCATGATCTTCCTGACGCCCAAGGCAAGCGATGCCTACGCCGTGATCAAGAGCATTGCCGGAGAAGTCTATGAGGAATCGCTGGTCGGCGTGAAGCCGGAAGCCCGTCGCGTCCTCATCGAAGGGCTTGAGGCGATGGTCCGCAACCTGACCGACGACGAGACGCCGTCCATTGAAAAAGTGAAGAATATAGAGGGCGCAGCAGCATGAACGCGGTAGCCAAGATAGACGAGAAAGTGACCGAACTGGACATGGAAGCGCCGGCGCAGCCGGCCGCGGCCCCGCCGGCGGTTGCTCCCCCGGTGCAGCCGGCCCCAGTGCCCGTGAAGAAAAAGCGCCGGCTGGGCCGCTTCCTGCTGATGGTCGCGCTGCCTGCGGCATTGGCTGTCGGCGGCGGCTATGTCTGGGTCACCGGCGGCCGCTATCAGGAGACCGAGAACGCCAATCTGCAGCAGGCCAAGGTGTCGATCGCTTCCGACACGGCCGGCCGCATCGTTAAGGTCGACATCTTCGATAACCAGCTGGTCAAGCAGGGTGACGAGCTGTTTGCCATCGACCCCGAGCCCTACCGGATCGCGCTGGCGCAGGCCGACGCCGCGGTTGCGGGCGCGCGTCTCAATGTCGAGCAGTTGCGCGCGGCCTATGGCCAGTCGATGGCTCAGCAGAAGTCCGATGCCAGCCAGGTCGCCTTCGCCCAGTCGCAGTTCGACCGCGCCGCCGATCTCGCCCAGAAGGGCATCAACGCCAAATCGTCGCTCGACGAAGCCAAGAACGATCTCGACAAGGCCAAGCAGCAGCTGGCGGTTGCCGAGCAAGGCATCATCAGCGCCAAGGCAGGCCTTGGCGGCAATCCCGACATCGAGACCGACAAGCACCCGACCGTGATGGCCGCGCTCGCCGCGCGCGACAAGGCGGCCTACGACCTGGCCCAGACAACGGTCAAGGCGCCGGCGGACGGCATCGTCAGCCAGGCCTCGTCGTTCAAGGTCGGTCAGTATGTCGGTTCCGGCACGCCGCTGTTTTCGCTGGTCGAGACCGGTGACACCTGGATCGATGCCAATTTCAAGGAAACGCAGCTCACCCACATGAAGCCCGGCCAGAAGGCCGAGATCGTGGTCGACACCTATCCAGGGCGCACCTTCGAGGCGACGGTCAAGGCGATCGGCGCCGGCACGGGAGCCGAGTTCTCGCTGCTGCCGGCCCAAAATGCCACCGGCAACTGGGTCAAGGTCACACAGCGTATCCCGGTTCGTCTCGAACTGATCGATGCGGACGCCAAGATGGCGTTGCGCACCGGCATGAGCGCCACCGTTACCGTCGACACCGGCGTGGCGCGTGGCCTGCCCTCGATCTTTGGTCACGCCACGGCTGGCGAGGCCGCGCAGTAACGTCAACAGATTGCCGCAGGACCAGCGGCGGAGGTGAATAGCAGGATTGGTCTGATGGGAGGAGCTGGAAGGATCAGCGTTTTGGCGCTGCCGCGTCGCGGCCTGGCCGAAATCTGAAATCTCCGACGCGGACCCGTCGGTCCTCATGTTTCCGGGCGGCAGGCATCCGCTCATCAGAGACTTTCAGTCGATGTAACCCCCACATCGACGATCGCGTCCCACCGCGACGAGGGTCTCTCAACGGAAGGCGTTGCCGCCCGGAAACCCCTTGTACACGTTTTTGTTACCTGCTGGAAGTTCCACGCCATGAGCACGCCCGAACCTTTCAAAGAAGTGCCGCATCGCGGCCTGATCACGGTCGCGCTCATGCTGGCGACGGTCATGCAGGCGCTCGACACGACGATCGCCAACGTGGCGCTGCCGACCATGACCGGCGACCTCGGCGCCTCGCCTGACAACATCAACTGGGTGCTGACCTCCTACATCGTTGCCGCCGCCATCATGACGCCGGTCACCGGCTGGCTGGCCGACCGCTTCGGCCGCAAGGAACTGTTCCTGACGGCGGTGGTCGGTTTCACCATATTCTCGATGCTGTGCGGCATCGCCTGGAGCCTGGAGAGCATAGTGTTCTTCCGGCTGATGCAAGGCGTGTTCGGAGCGGCGATCGTGCCTCTGTCGCAAACCTTCCTGCTCGACATCAATCCCAGGGAACGCCATGGCCAGGCGATGGCCATTTGGGGCGCCGGCATCATGCTGGGGCCGATTCTGGGCCCGACGCTGGGTGGCTGGCTGACCGAGAATTTCAACTGGCGCTGGGTGTTCTTCATCAACCTGCCGGTCGGCATCGTCGCCTTTCTCGGCATGGCCGCCTACTTGCCGGCCGTTGCCCGGCGGGTGCGCGGCTTCGATTTCTTCGGCTTCGCCATGATATCGCTCGGCGTCGGCGCGCTTCAGCTGCTGCTCGACCGCGGCGGCGAGGTCGACTGGTTTTCCTCGGTCGAGATCTGGATCGAACTTGGTCTTTCGCTCACCGGCTTCTGGGTGTTCATCATTCACACCATGACTGCGGAACACCCTTTCATCGATCCCAAGATCTTCCTTGACCGCAATTTCGTGACCGGGCTGGCGTTCATCTTCGTCATGGGTGTGCTCATCCTGGCGAGCATGTCGCTGCTGCCGCCAATGCTGTCGACCATCTTCGGCTATCCGACCGTCACCATCGGCGTCGTCATAGGGCCTCGCGGTGTCGGCACCATGATTTCGATGCTGGTCGTCGGCCGGCTGATGAGCAAGATCGACGCCCGGATCCTGGTCGTTATCGGTTTCCTCCTGACCGCGCAGTCGCTCTACACCATGTCCAGCTTCACGCCGCAGATGGACAACTGGCTGATCATCAGCTCCGGCGTCATCCAGGGGCTGGGCATGGGAATGGTGTTCGTGCCGCTGTCGACCGTCGCCTTCGCCACGCTTGACGTGCGCTTCCGCACCGATGCCACGGCCCTGTTCAGCCTGGTGCGCAATCTTGGCTCGTCCATCGGCGTGTCGGTCGTGACGGTTCTGATGGTGCGCAACACGCAGGTCAACCACGCCGAGCTTTCGGCCTTCATCAACCCGTTCAACCCAAATCTTTGGGCGGTCTCTCCGGCAGCCGCGAGCGGCGATCCGACGGCGCTTTCGCAGGTCGATCGCATGGTCAATCTCCAGGCGATGATGATTTCCTACGTCAATGACTTCAAAATACTCATGGTCATGACGCTGCTTGCCATCCCGTTTGTTTTCCTGCTGCGCAAGCCCAAGCAGGCGCCTGCCGGCGGCGCGCCGGCAGCGCATATGGATTAGCTCTATTTCCCGAGCACCAGGCTCCAGTAACGGAGCTTGCTGTCGCTGCCATCGCGCACATAGGCAAGGCCGAAGCGGGTGAAGCGCGGGTCGAGCATGTTGCGGCGATGGCCTGGTGAATGCACCCAGATGTCGAACAGTTTCTCGAGGTCGAAACGACCCTCGGCGATGTTCTCCGCCGCGGCACCGGAAATTCGACTGTCCCTGACGCGCGAGGCGAAATCCTTGCCCCAGCCGGTGGTGTGGCTCATGCGGCGGCGCTGCGCCATGTAGCCAGCCTGCTGCAGGGCGGCCTGTTCGAGCTGCCGGTCGGGGACCAGCGGCGCAAGCCCGGCCGAGACGCGGATGCTGGCCAGCGTGCTCGTGGCGGAGGAGGAGACCCCGGCGCCTTCGCCTGACGGCAGTGAAACGGTGCTGCAGGCGGCGAGGCCCGCCAAGGCTGCGAGGCCGGTCAGCACCATGCGCCTGCTCGGCATCGGGCGCGGTTCGATGGAATGGGAATGATCAATGGCCATTCCTGTCTGAATAGTCGCGATCATGGCTTTTGACGGGCAAGCGGTGAAAATTGCGCGAGAACCCATACGTTTGGTTTTTCGCAAAAAAATGCATCGCGTAATGTTGAAGTGTTGAAGCGCCCCCTTTCGGGCAATAGTCCAGGTGTCCCGAGTGAGGTGAGAATCCGATGCCAAAAACTGCCCGCACCTTCCCGACGCTCTCTACAGCCCGTCTGCTGCTGCGCGCTCCGGCCCTCGAAGATGCCGATGCCTTCCGGAATATCCTGTCGATCCCCGAGGTCACCCGGTTCTCGAACTGGCGGGATGCGCCGTCCAAGGCGGTGGCGGATCGGGCAATGAGATGGATGTGCAAGGTCTTTCCTACTGGCAAAGGCTGCGCCTGGATCATCGAGGATCGCGCTTCGAAGACCATGGCCGGTGCGATTCGCTACAATTGGTTCGTCCCTAAATCGAAGTGCGGCGAGATCGGCTACGAGTTGCATCCGGACTTCTGGGGCAGAGGTCTGATGACCGAAGCGGCTGCTGCCGTCGCTCTTTGCGGCCATCGGTTTTTCCTGCTCAATCGCATCGAGGCGTGGACGCTGCCGGGCAATACCGGATCGGACCGTGTGCTGGAGAAAGCCGGCTTCCGCTACGAGGGGACGCTACGGCAGAAAGCCCGGTTCAAGGGCGCCTACCACGACTTCAGGATGTTTGGACGACTGGCCGGCGATCATCCTGCCTCAATCGATCAGAATTAACCTGCCGCCATGCCGGCGTAAGTCTCCAGTGTCGATGAAGTCTGGCGATCGTCTTCCGTATGCACCCACCAGGCGCCCAGCGCGTCGATGAGCGGTACAAGTTTGCGGCCAGGCGCCGTGAGGTCATAGTCGACCCGCAACGGATAACCCGGACGCACCGTTCGCCGCACGATACCGGCGTCCTCCAGCTTGCGCAGTTCCAGGGTCAGGATGCGATGTGACACGGTCGGGTTGTCACGTCTCAGGTCGCTGAACCGCTTGGTCCCGTCCTTCAGATAATAGAGCAGCAGTGTGGGCCAGCGACCGCTGAGCACGCGCATGGTCTCTTCGATCGGGCAGCGTGAGACGACGTCTTTCATGGGCGGATCCTGGTTACAGAATTGTGCGTAATTTACATGGGACGACAAGCGTTTAGGGTCAAGTTTCGCTGCGCGGCGTGATCCTCTCAATCACGGAAGAAAACAAATGGAACCTATCCTCCTTTACGGCTTCCCGGCGGGAAGCTCGATGGGGCTTGTCGCTGCCTTTGAACGCGTCGGGCAACCCTATCGCCTGTGCCGCGTCGACATGCTCACCGAGATGAAAAACGATGCCTATGCCAGCATCAACGACCGTCAGGAAACGCCGGTGCTGATCACCGACGAAGGCCGGGTGCTCACCGAGACAATGGCCATCGCCTCGTGGCTCGAAGCCCGCGACACACAGCGCCGCATCAGCTTCGAACCGCGCACGCCGCAAGCCGACCGCATGCACCAGCTGATGGCCTTCGTGAACACCGGGTTCACCGCCGCCTTCAGCCCGCTCTGGGTGGCATTGGAAATGGCGGCGGATGAACCGGCGCTGAAGGCGACCTTGCGGGAGTTCGGCCGCAAGGCCGTTGCGGAACGTCATGATCGGCTCGAGGCGATGATCGCCGACACGGATTTCCTGGTCGGCGACCGGCTGACGCTGGCCGATACCACGCTGATCGGCGTGGCGCGCTGGGCGGAGTTTCACCAGGCGATCGACGGCGCTGCCTATCCCAAGCTGGCCGGATTGCGCCTTCGCATCGAATCCGATCCGGCCGTGCGTTATGCGCTGGCTGTTGAGGATGGCGAACAGCCCGCCGGTTCTGGCGCCTGCCTTGGCCACGTCCCCCTGACTGAGGTGATCGATCGCTTCGCGGCGGCGGCGAAATCGTAGCGACACTCTGTTTTCAACCAGGATGTGCCTTTGTGAGAGGCGCTGATCTGCCGGAGTGCGGTCGCCACCGCACTCCGGCATTGTTAAAGGGGACCGCCATTTTTCTCAACGCTACCGCTTGGGCCGCCTGTCGTTCTCATTTCACCAGAGTGATCATCCGATCGGCGTACATTGTGCGATTTCCAAGCGCCGCCGCGCAGTCCGACTTGACGGACGAGTTTCCGGTCATCTGAATCGTATTGCCGACAAGCCTGAGACAGTCGCCCTGGGCGCTCATATCAGAGTTGCCGGCGTAGGAAATGGGCGCGTCCGGCGCGTAAATGAAACCGCTGAGCACGGAATTTGCGCCGCCATTCAATGTCAGAGCAGACGTGTTGCCGTGATCCTGGAAAATGGTGATGCCAGCATAAGGGCCGCTGGTGGGCGGGGAAAGGTTCACCTTCTCATTGGCATTTATGTAGATCTCAGCGCTTTCCATGAGGAATATGGTCACGCCCTGGCCAGCCAGGCTGCCGTTCCCCCCTGGCTTTATGGTGGTGCCGCGCATGATGTAGACGCCCGGATCAAGCGTGATGTCCCCCGACAATGTCTTGTCGCAATAAGTGCCGGGCGACAGCGTGTAGGTTTTGCCGTTCGGGACAGGCAAACACAATGTGTAAGGGGGAGGAACGACGTCGGCCAATGGATCAAAGGACGCGTACCTATGTTCGTGCGGCGTTCCGCAGGCGAGACTGGCGCTGGGTGGCAACAGCCCGCTGGTGCCGCCGACGGTTGAGACACAGCCGGCTGAAACCAGCGCGGAGCCACCCCTGTTGACGGAATCGGACGCGTCCGAGTTCGCCGCGATCACGCAATTGTCCATCGAGACGTTGGTCGAGCCCTGGAGGTTCACGGCGGCGGACGCATGCGGATCGAGCGCCAGCACGCAGGCCTGTGCGCCAGGTTTTACCTTGACCGAGGCCGAGCGGGAGGCCTGCCAGGGGGCCGAGGCGCTGATGAAGCTTGGGCGGCTTATGCTGGACGACAGCGAGATAAAGTAGGCGCTTGGGCTGCCGCTTGCCGTTGCCGCGAAAGCGGAGACGCTGCCCAAATATTCCTGCTGGTCGGCCACGCTCATATTGGCGGCGAAGAATTGCAGCCCAAGCTCCTGGACATCGCCGGCCGCCATATCGGGAGAGAACTTCGTGCCGATGGCGAGCCCCGCCGCGTCCAGCGAGTTCTGCAGTTGCGAGGCGTCATGGCTCGTGCCGATCAGATCAACGGCGCCGGCCAAACCAATCATTATCGGCAGCATCGCGACGGCGGTCGTCATGGCAAAGTTGCCGTGCTCCGAAGACCAGAAGCCTCTCAATGCGAACATAGTTCCTCGCCGAACCTCGTAAAGCTCAGGTGATACGCCAGAGATCCCTACGAGTAATTTAAGTAAATGCTAAAATGCGTAAATGCTAAAATGCAGAACAATGATTGGCTAAAACGAAAGACTGCCGAGGCACGCCATATGAGAGGCCATACGGAGAGTTGAACACTACGAGGAGTTGCGCCCCAGGCAATTGACGCGGCGACAATCGCCGCCAACTCTGCTATCATGCCTCTCGATCTTGAAGTGGCAGCTCTGGCGGCCATCCAGGCGGTGACCGCCCCGACACACGGGAGGAAGGTTATGGCCGGCTTTCATGTTATGGCGGACGCACGTGGAATGCATGTGCAGCCAACGGTGCGCCGCATCACCACGTCGGACCTTTGGGATGCGCTGCGCCTCGGCTTCGAGGATTTCTGGGCAAAACCATCGCACTACGTGTTCCTGTGCCTGATCTATCCCATCGTCGGCCTGATCCTGACGCAGTGGACGTCCGGCGCCAATGCCATCCAGCTCATCTATCCCCTGATGTCGGGTTTCGCGCTGGTCGGGCCGTTTGCGGCGCTCGGCCTTTACGAGATCAGCCGCCGGCGTGAGCTCGGCATGAACACCTCCTGGTGGCACGCGTTTGATGTGCGGCGCTCGTCCGCTGTCCCGTCGATCGCTGTCATCGGCGTCATGCTGGTGGCGCTGTTCCTGTTGTGGCTCTACACGGCGCAGTCGATCTACACCGGCCTGTTCGGCGACCAGCCGCCGGCCTCGATCGGTGGCTTCGTCCGCGACGTGCTGACCACCAGCAAGGGCTGGACGCTGATCCTTGCCGGCAATGCCGCGGGCTTTGTCTTCGCCGTAATCGTGCTGGCCACTACCGTGGTTGCCTTCCCGCTGCTGCTCGACCGTGACGTCGGCGCCGTCTCAGCCATCGAGACCTCGGCCAGGGCGGTGATGGCCAACCCGCTGCAGATGGCGCTGTGGGGCTTGCTGGTCGCCGTGCTTCTGGTGATCGGTTCGATCCCGCTGTTTGCCGGGCTCGCCGTCGTCATGCCGGTGCTCGGCCATGCCACCTGGCATCTCTACCGCAAGGTGGTCGAGCCGGAGCGGGCACAGCAGATAAGGCGGCCGATGTAGATCAGCACCCTCAGCGCTGCGCCTCTGTCGCCATCTTCAGCGCAAGTGCCGCCAGCACGGTGCCCATCATCCAGCGCTGGATGACCAGCCACAAAGGCCGTCCGGCGAGAAAGGTGGCGATCGAACCGGCCGTCACCGCGATGACGGCATTGACGCTGAGGCTGATCGAGATCTGCGTCGCGCCGAGCACCAGAAGCTGCGACAGCACGTGGCCTTTGCCGGGGCTGATGAACTGCGGCAACAGCGACAGATAGAGCACGGCCACCTTCGGATTGAGCAGATTGGTCATCAGGCCCATGGCGAAAAGCTTGCGCGGCCTGTCCCTCGGCAATTCGCGCACTTCGAACGGCGAGCGTCCGCCCGGCTTCACCGCCTGCCAGGCCAGCCACAGCAGGTAGAGCACGCCGGCAAAGCGCAGCGCGTCATAGGCGTAGGGCACGGCGAGCAGCAGCGCGGTGATGCCGAACGCCGCCGCCAGCACATAGAAGACAAAACCGAGTGCCACGCCGCCAAGCGAGATCAGCCCCGCCTTCGGCCCCTGCGATAGGGAACGCGAGATCAGATAGATCATGTTGGGGCCAGGCGTCAGCACCATGCCGAGGCAGACCAGCGCGAAGGCGAGATGATTGGCTGTTTCGGGCATCTGTTCTTCCCCCGCGCGCCGCGAATGGACGCGCGATCCGGCAGGCGGCCAAGATGTGCCTGTCCCCGGCAGCGCGCGCAAGTGCATGGCGGCGCCAGCTATTGTTCCAGCTAGCCGCCGGTGCCTACGGATCAGCCGACGATGCGCAGGTTCGACAGTTCGTTGCCGATTTCCTTGAAATCGTTCGACAAACTGGCGCCGGTAGCGTTCCAGAACAGTTTTGCCGGCTTGCTCGCGTCCGTTGGATCCTTGCGGAAGCGCGAGTTCGACGAGCAGGATTTCAGCGCCTCGATCGCCTGCTGGTCGGCGATTTTAGTCGTGGACAGATCGAGCGCCACAGTCATCACCATGATGTTGGCTGCCTTGGCGTTGTTGCAAAGCGTCGCCATCTGCTCGTTGAGCGCGTTGGTATAATTGCCGTTAGAATAATCGAATTGGCCAATGGTGCTCGATGTGCCCATGAACAGGCGGCCCACCGACGTGCCGTTGTAGCCGGGTTTGAGATAGCCGAAGGATGCATAGGTCGACTTCGAATCGGCGGGGTCGGAATAGCCGAGCGAAGAAGGCGTGTAGTAGGTGTTGGCGCCGTCGGTCAGCACGATCACGACCTTGTCATTGCCTCTCTCGGTTTCCGGGCGGCCTTGCGTGAAGGGCTCGCCGCTCGAAACCACGCGCCATCCCCAGGCCATGCCTTCTGGAACATTTGTGCCGCCATCGGGCTTCATCAGGTCGATCGCGGCCTTGATCGCGGTGAGCCCAGTGGCAACGCTGACATCGGTCAGCGGCGTGATCGGGTTGGTGGAGCAGCTGTAGTTCGGCCCGTTGCCGGCGGCCAGCGCCGGCGCATTGATCGGCCGCGGCTGGAAATATTTGGCCATGTTGCGCAACCGGGATTGGCCGGTGCTGCTTGTCGGGTCGTCGTTCCACCAGCTGTTCACGGCGCCGTAGGTCGTCGGCGTGGCCTCATCGGGATCTTGGGTGAGCCTCCAATGGTTGCCGGGTTCGTCGGGGGCGAACATCGGCACGAACATCGTTGCCGGATCGCCAACCCCTATGCCGGTGTTCGCCGAGCCGCCGGACGGCGCGGCGTCGTTAGCATTGTAGGGATAGGGCCTGGCCTCGACGCAACCTTGCCAACTGGCGAACGGGCCATAGGAATCGATGTAATCATATTCGTCATGGCTTCGTTTGCAGGTGTTGTTCGAGTTGTATTCGTCGCAAACCACGCGCTTGCTGTTGGTGACACGCTCATGGTTGGTGACGACCTTCATGTCCCGGTAGAGCGAAAACCGGGTCAGCATCTGGCCTTCGTCGGTACCCCATCCGGTGCCGCGCTTGTACCAGATGCCGTTGGTCTGCTGGGCATATTTGTCGGCTGCGTTCAGCGTCGACCAGTCGAAATTCTCGTTCGATACCGGTGACAGGCCTTCGGTATCCATCCAGGACGCGTTACCATTGCCGGGTCCGACATTGACCGAGGCGGCAAACGGCACGAGGCCGAACTGCACCGGCCTGTCGACCTGCTTGATCATCGCCGCCTGCTGGGCCAGCGTGTCGACCAGCTGTTTGGCCGCGGTCTTGAGAAGGTCGATGCGCGTTTGCCCCGAGCCCGTTCCGGTCTTGGTCATCGACCCGGAATTGTCGAGCGCCAGAGCGACTTCAAGAGTGTTCTTCAGCCGCACTTCCGAGGTGACATTGAAGCTGATCTTCTGGTTGGCGTCGGTTTCGGATTTGCCGACGAGCTGGCCGAAGACCGGATAGAAGTAGGGTTTGTAGTCAAGCCGCGCGCTCATCTTGAGCAAGCCGCCCCCGGTGGTGTTGCTTGGCAAGGTGACGGTGAGCGTCGTGTTGGCGGGGTTGATCTTGTTGAGGTTGGCATTGAAGAAGTCGAGTGCATAGGCTCTCAACTGATCGTCGGTGGCACCCTCCGTCAGCCGGCGCGCCGTGGCGAAGTTTGCGGCATCGAGCGCATTCGAAACCGCCTGTTTTTCGCGGCTCATCTCGGTGAAATCGACGGCTATCGCCAGGGCGCCCATGAGCGGAACCATTGCGACGACGGTCATAAGAGC
The DNA here is from genome assembly GCF_003997835.1 of Mesorhizobium sp. M7A.F.Ca.CA.004.12.1.1. Classification (NCBI taxonomy): domain Bacteria; kingdom Pseudomonadati; phylum Pseudomonadota; class Alphaproteobacteria; order Hyphomicrobiales; family Phyllobacteriaceae; genus Mesorhizobium; species Mesorhizobium sp. M7A.F.Ca.CA.004.12.1.1. Next base: position 1,725 of record NZ_RZRK01000023.1, on the reverse strand, counting down.
ATAGTTGCCGCGTTGGTCGCGGCAGAACTGACGCCAAAGTCCATACATGTCTTGCAGCGGCCCCCGCCGGCGGATTCTCGATTGATGCCAGCTTTCCACAAAACGCTGAAGGCCGCGTTTGGGAAATGGCTCTATTGCCGGGGCAGCGCTTCACCAACCGCTAACCAATCGTGCCTGGCGAAAGCTGGTGACAGGCCGGGGCGGTTCGGCTAATCCGAACCGGCTGCGGCGAACCGTCGGTCGCGGCGTCGCAACGATCACGACTGAAGGAAACGGCATGGCGAATTCGCCTGAAATCATCGGCTCGCTCGAAGACGTGTCGAAGGCCTATTCGGCAATCCTGTGCGACGTCTGGGGCGTGGTCCACAATGGCGAAACGCATTTCCCGGTGGCGGCCTCCGCATTGGCAAGGGCTCGAGAGGCGAAAATCCCCGTGGTCCTGATCACCAATTCGCCGCGCAGAAGTGCCGATGTCGTGGCGCAGATGAACGCGATCGGTGTTCCACCGTCAGCCTACGACCGGGTGGTTACCTCAGGCGACGTGACCCGGGATCTGATCGCCGAAGGGCCGCGCAGGATTTTCCATATCGGCGCCGACCGTGACTTCACTCTCTATGAAGGTCTCGACGTGGAGCTTGTCGAGGAGTTCGAAGCATCCGGCGTCGTCTGCACCGGCCTGTTCGACGACGAGGTCGAGAAGCCCGAGGATTACACGGAGCTCCTGCGGCGGCTGCGCGCCCGGAACCTGCCTTTCATCTGCGCAAATCCCGACATCGTGGTCGAGCGCGGCGAACGCATCATCTGGTGTGCCGGCGCGCTGGCGCGTGACTATGCCCAGCTCGGCGGCCGCACATTGATCGCTGGAAAACCATACGCGCCGATCTACAATCTCGCGATGAAGGAGGTCGCCGAGATTCTTGGCCGGCCGGTCGAGCGCAGCCGGGTGCTGGCCATCGGCGATGGCATGATGACCGATGTGAAGGGCGCCGCCGACAATGGCTTCGATGTTCTTTATGTCTCCGGCGGCATCCATGCCCGCGACTATGGCGATGCCTTGCAACCGGATCCGGCAAGATTGGCGGCGTTCCTGGAAAAGCATGGCTATGGTCCGGTGGCCGTCATTCCCAGACTTCGGTAGGTGACGATGGCAGCCTTCCAGCGCATCCTGGCAACCGCGCCGCTTCCCGCAGACCTGCGCGGCGGCGTGGTGGCGATCGGCAATTTCGATGGCGTCCATCGCGGCCATCAGGCGGTGCTCGAGCGCGCCTCCGCCGAGGCCGGACGGCGCGGCGCACCGGCCCTGGTGCTGACATTCGAACCGCATCCGCGCAAGATCTTCAGGCCTGATATCCCGTTGTTCGTGCTGACGCCGCCGCCGATGAAGGCGCGGCTCCTGTCGCTGCTGGGCTTTGCCGCGCTGGTCGAACAGCCGTTCACGCGCGACTTCGCCTCGCTGTCGGCGGAAGCGTTCGTGACGGATGTGCTGGAAACGAACCTTGGCATTACCCACGCCGTGACCGGGTTCGATTTCCACTTCGGCAAGGATCGTCAAGGCGGCCCGGCCTACCTGATGGCGGCCGGCGAGCGTCACGGCTTCGGCGTCACGCTCGTCGACGCCTTCCGGGACGAGGGCGCCGAGGTGGTGTCGTCCAGCCGCATCCGCGGATTGCTGGGCGAGGGCGAAGTGGCCGAAGCCGCCGGTCTGCTCGGCTACCGCTTCACCGT
>NZ_RZRK01000239.1:0-7825 GCF_003997835.1 Mesorhizobium sp. M7A.F.Ca.CA.004.12.1.1 | reverse complement strand
CTCTTCCCGCATCCCGATTCGCCGACGACCCCAAGCGTTTCGCCTTTCATTACCTGGAAGCTGATGCCGCCCAGGGCGCGGGTGACACTGTCTTCGCCGAAAAAATGCGTTTCGAGGTTTCGGACATCGAGAAGCAAGTCATTCCCTGCGGCTTGATGCATCTGCATGTCAGCGCCTCCGCTTGGCGCGGGGATCGAACATGTCGCGCAGGCCATCCCCCAAAAGGTTGACCGCAAGGACCGTGACGGCGAGGCAGATACCGGGGGCGAAGATTGTCATAGGAGCGATGGCAAGAAACAGGCGAGAATTCGAGATCATGTTGCCCCAACTAGCGATCTCGGGCGGCACGCCGACGCCGAGAAAGCTCAGTCCGGCCTCTGTCAGAATCGCATCTGCGCAGACTATGGCGCTCTGGACCATAAGCGGCGGAATGGTACTCGGCACGATATGCCTCCACAGCACCTTTGGCAGGCGTGCGCCTCCACAGACGGCGGCCTCAACGTAAGGGCGATCGCGAACACTCAGAACCACCGAACGAACGAGCCGGGTGACGCTTGGCATCTGTGGAATCGTGATCGCGACGATGAGAATGCCGATGCCGGGACCCGTCAGAGAGATAAGGGCAATGGCCAGCAGCATAGTCGGGATCGACATTAGGCCATCCATGACCCGCATGACGACATTGTCGAAACCGCGACTGTAACCGGCGATAATACCGATAATAAGCCCGCCCACAGCTGCGGCTGCCGCCGACATCAATCCCACCAGTAGAGAAACTCGGGCACCGAATACGGTGCGTGCGAACACGTCCCGGCCCAGATGATCACTTCCGAACCACATCTTCGCGGAAGGTGGCTGAAGGCGATTGAATGGATCCATGTTCATCGGATCGCCGCCGTACAGCGGGGCAGCGAGTGCTAGGAGGATCAACAACGCCAATAGTCCGCCGCCTATCATCACCGGCGGATGACGCCTTGCTATGCGAGGCAGGTCAGATACTCGAAAGCGGCCGGTAGGAATGTATTCAACTGGCGGGGAGAGCAGTGTCATATCAGTACCGGATCCGGGGATCGATCAGCGTGTAGGCCAGATCGACTGCGAGATTAATAAGGACGTAGAGACCTGACGTCAGGATGAGCACGCTCTGGATGATGGGATAGTCGCGGTTGTTGATCGCATCCACCACCAGGCGGCCGATACCGGGTATGTTGAACACCGTTTCGGTAAGGACCACTCCGCCGATCAGATAGGCAAAGCTTATGCCGATGACGGTCAAGATCGGGACGCCGGCATTCTTCAAGGCATGGTGGAAAAGCATGGCATAGGACGAAGCGCCCTTGGCAGCGGCGGTTCGCATATAGTCCTCCGAGAGGACCTCGAGCATGCTCGCCCGCGTAACCCGGGCGATGAATGCAATGTAGCCAAGACTAAGGGCCACGGTGGGAAGGACCAGGTGCGCGAACCAAGGTCCAAGGCCACCATCGATCGGCGCATATCCCTGGACCGGCAGCCAGTGTGCCCTGATAGCGAAGAAGTATATGAGGAAATAGCCGATGACAAAGACCGGGACGGAATAGCCAAGTGCCGAAAAGGCGGTGAGGGCGCGATCGATGAAACCGCCAGTTCGCCAAGCGGCAAGGATGCCGAAAGAAACCCCGACCGTCACCGAAAACATCATCGTCAGGAGCGACAGGGAAAAAGTCGGCTCAAGCCGCTGCGAAATGAGCTCAAGAACAGGGCGTCCGGCAAAAATCGAGGTGCCGAAATCGCCGTCAAGCATATCCCGCGCCCATCGTATGAACTGGACCGGCATTGGGTCATTCAACCCCAACTTTTCCCGGATGCCGGCGATCATCTCCGCCGTGGCCGACTTGCCGGCAATCATGTCCGCTGGGTCACCCGGCGCCAGCCTGAGAAGCAGGAAGATGAAAATTCCGACCATCACCATGACGGCCATGGCCGAAACTATCCTGCGCAACATATACGTCGCCATCAGCCTGAGGCTTTCTGCATATTCCACCAGGCAACGTATGGCATCTCCACGAGTCCGGTAAGCGATTTGCGGTGAGCACTCGGGGATACAATTTGACCTAATCTGACGTCACCGACAAATTCCCACCAAATTCGTTGCATTTTGCGAGCCAATGCCTGTCGCTCTTCAAGAGTTTCGACATCCGGCCACTTGAGCCGAAGCGCCTCAAATTCGTCGTTCTTAGGCCAGCCGAACCAGGCGGCCTTTTCCCCGCTCGCGCCAAGGAAGACCGCGGTCATTGGATCGCCTTGGGCGTAATCGAAATCATCGGTGATAAAAATGCTCCAGCCACCGCTCTCAACAGGACCCTTGTTGCCCCGGCGCGCCACAATCCCACCCCAGTCACTTGGCGCAAGCTCAGCGTTGACACCAATCTTGCGTAGTTCGGCTGCGAGAAGCTGTGAGGCATTGCTGGCAGCGGCCCAAGACGTGGGGTCGAGAATAACAACCTTCTCACCAGCATATCCCGCCTCCTGGAAGAGCTGCTTGGCCCTTTTCGGGTCGCCGCCCTTCTTGAACCATCCTGTGTTCTCGTCATTGGAATAAGGTGTACTGTTTCCGAATATCGAAGTGACGGGTCGACTATACTTTGGATCAGGGGCAGTAACGCGCAGAAACGCCTCCTGATCAACCAAGTGAAGTATTGCCTGACGCGCTTTCACGTTATCGAATGGCTTCTGAAGGTGATTCATGCGCACGCACATGTCGTTGCCAGTTTTATTCAGGACCTGAAGTTCAAGATTGGGGTCGTTTTCGATCGCAGCATAGAAATCCGCAGGTGCATCGCGAAGGAAATCAAGCTCCCCTGCTTGCAAAGCAGCCAGATTAGTCTGCGCATCGCCGCCGTTTTCCCAAATGACACGATCGACCTTAACGACTTTACCGCCTGCAAACCCGTCAGAAGCCTCGCTGCGCGGCACGTATTTCTCATTGCGATCATAGGTGAAATTCGCACCCGGCCTGGCAAGAGCATGGTTAAACTTGAATGGACCCGATCCGATGTTCGCGGTCACCTGCTCGGTCGCAGGTCGCTCTGCATCCTTTTCGCGCATAATAAACAGGACCGGCGCTGACAGCGTAGCCAGCAGATCGATCAGTACCCCTAGAGGTTCGGTGAGCGTAATTACAAAAGTTTTGTCGTCCTTTTTCGAGATATCCTTGGCACGAGACATGATCAACTGTCCGCCCGGAGCCACTTGGGCCCAGCGGCGGATCGAGGCCACACAATCGGCTGCGGTGACCGCAGTGCCATCGTGCCAACTCAAACCATCCCGGAGTTCGAAACTATAAGTCTTCTTATCGTCGGAAACGCCCCACTTCCCGACCATTTGCGGTTGTGGCATAAGCTTGCTGTCGGGGGCGAATAGCGTATCATAAACGCCCAAGCTGTGGAAAACGGTGGGGTCGGTTGTCGTGAACACCGGATCAAAGATTTGGAGCTCAACCATTACCATCCGAACCGTCCGAGCGTCCGTTGGCAATGTTTGCCCACGCAAGATCGAGGGGAATGACAAAGCCGTTCCAGCCGCCATACTTAGCTTCATGAGGTCGCGTCGAGAGATTGTCATATTCTAGTTCCCCTTTTTCTTAACGGCGGCTCAAGGCACGCCTAATGGTTAAGTTACTATGGAGCGACTTGCGGCGACTTCGTGATTTTCAACTTATACATTGATTAGCAGACTCGCCATCTGAGCAGGTCGATCTGGAGAGATCCGCCATTCGTAATCCATGAGCCATTATCTGGCTCTCCTTGCTATGAACCACTGCGGGTGTACAGCGATCTCCCTGTTCAACGCGATTGCTGACCAAACTAAGCCAAATCTGATCATCAAACCTCGTGGCGTTGTGCAGCCGGTAGTTGATAGCCGACTCAGATGGGATGGCGATGGTTTGGGCAACATCATGCTACGGGCCGCTGAGTGCTTCATAGCTCAGACACCACTTAGTTCCCTTAGTATTTCCTGGCCGTTAAACCGCCATGGTTTCGATTATTCTTTATCGTGGAGGGCTTGTCGTCAAATTCAGTTTGTGTATCGTGGCCATCTAGCGCCGAGATGGTGGATGAAAGTGCCTGCGTTCGTAGAGCGCTCTCGGCTTGGTCAGGACAACCCATACAATGCGCGCGCCATCTTGGCGGCGGGTGCGACAACGGCCTTGTTCGGGTGCATCTGGCTCTGCAAGCCGTCGAGCCAGCGTCCAAGGCGATCCCGGGCTCGATCCAGGTCGAAAGCAGGAGCGCGCGCCATGAGCGAGGACCTTGCGGACGTAGCGGTTCCCGCGCTTGGTGATGCCACAGAGCTTCTGCTCGCCTCCGGTCGAGTGTTCACGGGGGACAAGGCTCAACCATGCGCGCCCACGCTCATCTCGAAATCAGATTAGCTCAATTCACAAACTGAATTTGACATGGAGCCCCTTGAAGCGATGAATCGATGAGAGTGTCTGGGCGCCTGAAAATCCGGCCAGAGGCTCGTTCGGCTTTAACGCCATTCCGAACGGGTGGAGAACCTCGGACGAAGGCAACAGTTACCAGAATGGCTTGAACCATGAAGATTGACGAAAAATCTGTTGCCGGCAAAGAGCTGATCGTCGAGGAACAGACCCAGCTCTTGGTAGTTGGCGCGGGTCCTGCTGGTCTCGCAGCCGCTATCGACGCGGCTCGCCGAGGACTCTCGGTCGTGCTCATTGACGAAAACCCGGTTCCCTTCATAACCATGGGCAACGAGGTGCCGCTTCACTACGGACAGGGCATGTCTCCTGTAGCGCGCAACCGCAATGCTATGCTTGAGAGCTTCGTCGCTTCCGAGCCACTTATCCAGACAGCGTTCGAAGCTGGGGTTGACGTCCGGCTCGGCACCGCCTGTTGGGGTCTTTATGCGAACGGTCCCGGTGTCCACTGGCTCCCCGGCACGATCGCCGGTCTGGCCGACGAGACACGTGGCTGGCTGATAGGCGCAGAATACGTAATTGTCGCAGCCGGCCGACGCGATATCGGGCTCGGCTTCCCTGGGTGGGAGAAGCCGGGCGTAATGGGTGCCACGGCGGCGGTTTCGCTGGCAACGCGGTTCAGGGCCCTAAACCCTCGGAGAGTGTTGATCCTCGGCACGTCGGCTGAGGCGCTGGCGGCTGCCGCAGCACTCGAGAAGGCCGGCGTGGAAATAGCGGGGATCGTGGAACAGGCGGCCGAGGCTGTCGGTCCCGTACACATGGTAGACGAATTACGCGCTGGCGGCTGCGAATTCCTGACCCGTCATGTTGTGCGTGAGGTACTGGGGCGGGACTCAGTTGAAGAAGTGCTCATTTCCGCCTTGGATGAAGCCGGTCGGGCTGTTGGCAAAGAACGCCGAATCGCTTGCGACGGCGTTGTGCTGGCGGTCGGAGCCACGCCGGTTATTGATCTTCTCGCAGCGCTCGGGTGCAGGGTCGCCTTTCAGCCAGAGCGGGGCGGCTATGCGCCGGCGGTGGATGCAGGTCAGCGTACCAGTGTGCGCAATATTTTCGTGATCGGCGACAGCGCCGGCATCTGGCCTACAAAATCGTGCGATCCCAGCATCGCGGAACGCGAAGCCTTACTGGCAGTCGCCACCATCCTTGATGATCTGGGCCTTGCCGGAGACCATGCGCACGATGGAGCGCCGCGACCCGACCGGCCGGCCTACGATCTGGCAGCCTACCGTCTGGCCTGGGTACATGCCAGCGTCATCGCTGCGCGTGACGAATTCCACGTCTGTCAATGCGAGGAGATTACCGCCCGCGAGATCCTCGAGCTACGCCCCCCGCGTTATCTTGGCTGGCAAACCGAGCGCCGCAACGATCGCTCACTCTCAACCCTCCTTGGCGACGCGCCCCCAAACCCGGACCAGGTCAAGCGGCTCACTCGCGCAGGCATGGGACCGTGCCAAGGTCGGCGCTGCCGCGAGCAGATAGCTGCTTTGCTGGCCATGCAGTCCGGCGCGTCGCTAGCGGCAATTCCCCTTGCGGGCTACCGCGCGCCAGTACGACCGCTGCCGCTAGAAATTGCCAGCCAAATCCCGGAATCGCCAGATCAGGCCCGTCATTGGGCACTCTGGTTTGGAATACCATCGCAATGGAAAGCCCAATGGGAGGTTCCCGAGTTTTATACAGTTGCCACCGATCATGTTACCACCGCGGCTGCGCTTGATGAGCGAGGCGGCCATGACTGAGAACATGGGTGCATCCGTTGTGATCATTGGCGGCGGCGTCACAGGGCTGAGTGCTGGCTGGTGGCTAGCACAAACCGGCGTCGATGTTCTGGTTATAGAAAAGGGCATCGTTGGCTGGGAGGCTTCCGGCCGTAACGGAGGGGGCTGCGGACACGTTTTTTCGCCTCTTTACCCGGAGATGCTGCGGCTGTGGCCAATCATGGATGAACTGCTCGGTTATCCTACGGAGTTCTCTGCAAACCGCATCCACGTCGCCGTGACCGAGGAGCAATTGGCGGCCGCAACTCGCAGCGCCGCTGCGATGGAGCGCCATGGACACCGGTGCGAATTGCTCGACCGGACGCGGCTCCGAGAACTCGTTCCACTCGTCGGCGACAACGTTGCCGGTGCTCATTTCTATCACTTCGGGGGGCACGCCAACCCACACCGCACAGTCCAAGGCTACGCGTGGGCCATGCAGGACCACGGCGGCCAGCTCGTGCAGCACTGCGGGGTCACCGGGTTCCGCACCGAAGGCGAGCGGGTGGTAGGCGTAGACACGGAGCGCGGCCTATTTGGCTGCGATCAACTGGTCATTGCAGCCGGGCCATACACCGGGCGCTTCTCGGCGATGCTGGGGCAGGAGGTTCCTTTGGCAAGCGCGCGTGCCGAGATGATCGTTACCGAGCCGCTTCCCCTGATGGCTTATGGTGGCGTTGATGGTAACGATCTCCACGGCAGGCAGACGCTGCGCGGTAATCTGGCCTTTGGAGGCGGTCCACACGAATGGCTGGAACTAGCCGAGGGAGGCGTAATATCCAACCCCTCAACCCCCCTGATGGGTCATATAGGCCGCCGCTTGGTTGAAATGATGCCGAAGGCCGCGCATGCCCGCATTATTCGTTCTTGGGCCGGTGTGATCGAGAACACCCCCGACGGGCGCCCCGTGATCGACCGGCTCTCGACATTCTCCAACGTGGTTGTTGCCACGATGTCCAGCGTCGGCTTCGGCTTGTCGCCGTCAAGCGGGCGAGCAATCCGCGACGTAGTTGTCGACGGCGTCTGCAGCTTCGCAGACATTTCATCGTTTAGCTTGAAGCGTTTCGCCAGGCTCGAACCCAACTGGCGCCAACTGCAGGGCTGGGTTGCGATCCAATTCGGGGACGCTGCTTAGAAACATCGCGCTCAGCAGAAGCGCATCGCTGCGCGTTGCCGAAAGAAGCAGGCGGCATTGGTCATCAGTGATGCGCTTCGATTACTTGCACCCGATGTGCCCCCCTGAAATGTTCTCGCTTGAGGTTGGGTTGTCCCGTCGGCCGTGAACAATGAGAGGGATCAGGCTTCGAGCTCTTCGGCTGACTTTGTAAGGCTGCGATGAGAAGCCACAAAAATCCCTTCAGCCACCTGAGCAGGAGAGAGAAGTTATATCCGGCGGCGGCCAGGATGGCGTTGAGGGCGTCGCCCTGCTGGCCGGCGAGGTAGTTGCGGCCCATGCGGTGTTCGTTCTTGATGTGGCCCCGATGACGGGCTCGACCGCCGACCGCCGTCGCATCTGGCGCTTGATGGCTGGGGTGACGCGGCGTTTCTGGCCCGCGGTGAAGACCCTGAGCTTGTGGCTCTGGGGTGCGTTGTG
>NZ_RZRK01000238.1:0-7833 GCF_003997835.1 Mesorhizobium sp. M7A.F.Ca.CA.004.12.1.1 | reverse complement strand
GGGTTGAGCAGCGCAATGAGCAGACCCGTGTCCAACCGACTGTGACTTCCCCTGGCTTACGTCAGGGAAGAGCTTAGAGGGCAAGCCCAAACAAGCGGTTAAGCGAAAGCGGTAAGCAGGACCGCCGTCTCAAAATAATGTCAGGGAACCGCAGTCCCCAGTCAGCGTTCCTCCGTTCACAATCTGGAGCGACCCATGGCCGACACAATCACACTGACCGACCACGATGCGATCCGCTCATGGGCTGCCGGGCGCGCCGGCTTTCCCGCAATCGTCGACATATCGCCGGAAGCGGGGACGCAGCCCATGTTGAGGCTGGTCTTCGGCCAGCACGCCTATCAGGATCAGGACCAGCCTGAACGGCCGCTCAATGCGGGAGGCTATGAACTCGTCGAATGGGACGAATGGTTCAAGCTCTTCGAGGAACAACAGCTTGCGCTAGTGGTCGCGGCCGAACAGCCGGGACGCCGCGAGGAGTTCCACGAGCTCGTCCGCCGCGACGGAAAGAGCTGACCCGAGCCGGGCGCGGCTCGGGTTCTGTTCAAATCCGGGTTACTTCCACTCGCGGATGTCGACGAAGTGGCCGGCGATCGCCGCCGCGGCCGCCATCGCCGGCGACACGAGATGGGTGCGGCCCTTGAAGCCTTGCCGGCCCTCGAAATTGCGGTTCGAGGTCGAGGCGCAGCGTTCATGCGGCTTTAGCCGGTCGTCGTTCATGGCAAGGCACATCGAGCAGCCCGGCTCGCGCCAGTCGAAGCCGGCGGCGACAAAGATCTTGTCGAGACCTTCGGCTTCCGCCTGTTCCTTGACCAGGCCGGAGCCGGGCACGATCATCGCATCGACATGCGGGCTGACCGTCTTGCCTTCGACCACCTTGGCGACGGCGCGCAGATCCTCGATGCGGCCGTTGGTGCACGAACCGATGAAGACGCGGTCGAGCGTGATGTCGGTGATCTTGGTGCCCGGCGTCAGACCCATATAGTCGAGCGCGCGCTGCTTGGAGGTGCGCTTGTTTTCATCGGCGATGTCGTCCGGGTTCGGCACGATGCCCTGCACCGACACGACATCCTCGGGCGAGGAGCCCCAGGAGACGATCGGCGGCAGCTTGGCCGCGTCGAGCACGATCACCTTGTCGAAATGCGCGCCTTCGTCGGACTGCAGCGTCTTCCAATATTCGAGTGCCGCATCCCAGGACGCGCCCTTCGGCGCGCGCGGCTTGTCCTTGACATAGGCGAAGGTCGTCTCGTCGGCGGCGATCAGGCCGGCGCGCGCGCCGCCTTCGATCGACATGTTGCAGATCGTCATGCGGCCTTCCATCGACAGCGCACGGATCGCTTCGCCGGCATATTCGATGACATAGCCGGTGCCGCCGGCGGTGCCGATCTCGCCGATGATGGCCAGGATGATGTCCTTGGCGGTGACGCCCTCCGGCAACTGGCCGTCGACACGCACCAGCATGTTCTTGGCCTTGCGCTGGATCAGCGTCTGCGTCGCCAGAACATGCTCGACCTCGGACGTGCCGATGCCATGCGCCAGCGCGCCGAAAGCGCCATGCGTCGAGGTGTGGCTGTCGCCGCAGACGATGGTCATGCCGGGCAGAGTAAAGCCCTGCTCCGGACCGATGATGTGGACGATGCCCTGGCGGATATCGTTCTCGGAATAATATTCGACGCCGAAATCCCTGGCGTTCTTGGCCAGCGCCTCGACCTGGATGCGGCTTTCCTCGTTCTTGATGCCGAACTTGCGCTCGGGCGAGGTCGAGACATTGTGATCGACCACGGCCAGCGTCTTTTCCGGATGCCGGACTTTACGGCCGGTCATGCGCAGGCCTTCGAAGGCCTGCGGGCTGGTCACTTCATGGACCAGGTGGCGGTCGATGTAGAGCAGGCAGGTGCCGTCGTCCTGGCGATCGACGACATGGTCGTCGAAAATCTTGTCGTAGAGGGTGCGCGGTGCGCTCATGTGCGTAAATCCGTCGATATGAGAATGGGAAAGAGCAGGTACCGGACCTCAGGCCCGGCGAAAGGGACCCGAACAGGTCGGCCTAGGGTAGTCGGCTGGTCAGCGCCCCGGACACGCGCGCGGAAAAACGCGACGGCAGGCGTTTCCTGTCCTGCAGCACGAACCCCTTGTAGGCCGGATCGCCAAAAAGCTCTTCCATGGCGTGGCTCATACCAATGTTTTGGGTTTTCGGCAATTGCGGCGTTCAGCGCCTTTACCTTCTCCCGCAAGGGGAGAAGGTAAGTGGAGTCACAACACTTCAAACACAAACGTCTTCACCAGCGCGTCAGGCTCGGCGATCGCATAGCAGCGGAACCACGGGCTTTCCTCGATCGGCCGCCATTTCCCTGCCTGCTCCAGCTCGTCGAACACGGCTTGGAAGCCGCCGCTCTCGAACACCTGGTCGCGCACGGTGAAGATGGCGTGGCCGCCCTGGCGGGTGATGCGCACCAGTTCGTGCAGGCCTGTCGCCGGCGCATGGCTGATGGTGAACACGCCGGTCGAGAAGAAGGCGCGGAAGTGGCCGTCCGGCCACGGCAGCGTTTCGCCGAGCATTGCCTGCTTCAGGTCGCTGTAGGCATTGCGGCTGCCGGCGATCTTCAGCATATCGTACGAGAGGTCGAGCCCCGCAATGTCGCGGTAACCGAGCGCCTTCAGCGAGGATCCCGACAGGCCAGTGCCGCAGCCGGCATCGAGCAAGGGGCCATCGCCCGCCGGCACATGACGCGCCACCCAGGCGGTGATCAGGAAAGGCAGGAGGTAGCCGAGCGAGGCGGTCTCGCTGTCATAGGTCGCGGCCCACGCGGCATAGGCCTCCTCAAGCGCTTCCGGCGTGTCGGCCGTATAGACGGAATCCAGCGCCGCATTGGCTTTGTCGACGATCATGGGGACCTCCTCAAGGGGAATGCTCGGGGATCGTAGCGCTGCCTTGGCCGAAAAACTATTCCTCGTGCTGGCGGCGCAGCCGCCGCTCCAGCGCCCTGAGCGCCAGCGACAGGCCGACGGTCAGGATGAGATAGATGTAGGCCGTTATCGAATAGGTCTCGAAGAAGCGAAAGGAGCCGGCGGCGTAGACCTTGCCCATCTGCGTGATGTCGGCAACGCCGAGCACCGAGACCAGCGAGGAATCCTTGACCAAAGCGACGAAATCATTGCCGAGCGGCGGCAGGATGGTGCGGATTGCCTGTGGGAACACGATCAGCCGGAAACGCTGCGCGCGTGTCAGCCCAAGCGCCTTCGCCGCTTCGATCTGACCCTTCTCCACCGCCTGGATGCCGGCCCGGAAAACCTCCGAGATGAAAGCCGAATAGCCGATGGTCAGCGCCATGATGGCGCGCCAGAGCAGCGACACGTCGCGCACCAAAAGCTCGCCGAACAGGCCGGCGTTTTGCAGCGGCGCGGTCAGCGCGTTCCAGGCCGCGACGAAGGCCGGCGCGCCGGCAAAGGCGATCCAGAACAACAGCACCAGGATCGGCACGCCGCGGACGATCTCGACATAGAAGCGCGCGATCTGGCGCAGCCAGCGCGAACCGGACATTCCCATCAGCGCGATGCCGAGCCCAATGGCCGACGCCAGCACGAAGGCGATCACGGTGACGAAGATGGTGACGCCGATGCCCTTGGCGACCGTGGCGAACACCTGGGCATAGAGGTTGCTGGTGGCGACGAAGACGGCCACCGCGATCGCGAGGGCTGCGGCAACGACAAGCCACCAGGGGAAGTCGGCTTTGGACGAAGAGGCGGGAGGCATCAAAAGGATTGCGCCAAGGCGCCCCCCTCTGTCCTGCCGGACATCTCCCCCTCAAGGGGGGAGATTGGCAGCTTCGTCGACGGCACTCTTTTTACAACTTTGGTGATTGGCGAAAGCGGAAAAAAGAGCCGATCTCCCCCCTTGAGGGGGAGATGCCCGGCAGGGCAGAGGGGGGCGTTCAAGCGCGAAGTCAGCGCGAAATCACTGCCCCATCTTGTAATCAAGAAACCATTTCTTGTTCAGCGCATCGAACGTCCCGTCCGCCTTCAACGCAGCGATTGCCGCGTTGATCGGCTTCACCAGGTCGGAACCCTTGGGGAAAATGAAACCGAAATCCTCGGTGCCGAGCGGCCCGCCGATCAGTTTCAGTTTGCCCTCGGAGGCGTCGACATAGCCTTTGCCAGCGGTGCCATCGGTCAAAACGACATCGACGTCGCCTGATTTCAGTGCCTGCACGGTCGCGCCGAAGGTCTCGAACAGTTTGATGCGCGGGTTCTGCTCATTGCCGTCGAGCACGCTGTAGACGGCGGTGTAGAAGGGCGTGGTGCCGGCCTGCGCGCCGATCAGCCCGTCCTTGAAGTCGCCGAAGGTCTTGTCGTCAGTGAAGCGGCTCTCATCGCCGCGCACCAGCATGAACTGTTCCGAGCGCATATAGGGGTCGGAGAAATCGACCTTCTCCTTGCGGTCGTCCTTGATGGTGATGCCGGTCATGCCAATGTTGTACTGGTTGTCGGAAACCGCCTGGATCATCGCGTCCCAGGAAGTGTTCTGGTACTCGACCGTGAAATTGAGCCGCTTGGCGATCTCGTTCATCGCGTCATACTCCCAGCCGATCTGCTTGCCGGTCTTGGCATCGATGAACTGCAGCGGCGGATAGGCGTTTTCGGTCACAACCACCACCTTTTTGCCGCCGAGGTCGGGCAGCGCCTGCGCAAAGGCGGCAACGGGCGTCAGGACGAGGGCAAGCAGGCCTGCCAGCAGCAGTTTCGATTTGGTCATGACACACTCCCCGGAAATTGACGGACCCGGACATGGCCGGGCTTGCAGGAAAATACGGCGCCGACTTTAGCTTTCCGCAAGCGTCATGCAAGACGGTCCGCTGCGTCAGGATGCGCGAAAGCGGATTCCAGTGCCTTCATTTCCGGGATTCAGGATTGAACGGTGTCGCGGCAGCGATCAGCTCCGCTTCGCGATGCCGGCATCTGCCTTGCGCAAGCCGGAGACGAACCGCGTCAGCGTGCGGTGCAGGGATTTCAACTCGTCGGCATCCAGCGGCAGGTTGCAAAGCATCGCCGCCGGCACGCTTTTGGCCTGCTCACGCAACGCTTGGCCCTTCGCTGTCGGCTCGACCATAACCCGGCGCTCGTCGGCGGGGTCGCGCCGGCGTGTGACCAGTCCGCCAGCCTCCATCCGCTTGAGCAGCGGCGTCAGCGTCGCCGAATCCAGCCCAAGCGCTTCGCCAAGCTCGCCAACCGTGCTTGGAGCTCGTTCCCACAGCGCCAACATGGCCAGATATTGCGGATAGGTCAGGCCGAGCGGATCGAGCAGCGGGCGGTAGAGCTTCGTCATCAGCCCGCTTGCCGAATAGAGCGCGAAGCACAGCTGCTGGTCGAGCCGCGGAACGTGAAACGTCCCGGTGGCCTCCGCCGGGACGTCGCTGGTGCTCTTTGTCGTCTTTTCCGTCATGCCGCCTTTACCGAAAGCGCTACGTCGACATTGCCCCTGATGGCGTTGGAATAGGGGCAGATCTTGTGCGCCTCCGATACAAGCGCTTCCGCCGCCGCCTGATCAAGGCCTTTCGTTTCCGCCGCGAGCGCGACGCCGAGCTTAAAGCCTTCGCCATTGGGAAGCAGGCTGACGGTGGAGGTTACCCCGGCATCCGTCAGCGACAGCTTCTGTTTGCGCGCGACGAAGCGGATGGCGCTTTCGAAGCAGGCGGCATAGCCGATTGCGAACAGTTGCTCAGGATTGGTGGCGCCCCCCGGCCCGCCGAGCTCCTTGGGCATTGCCAGATCGACCTTGAGCAGACCGTCGCTGGTCTCGCCATGACCGGCGCGGCCGCCGGTGACGTGAGCCTGTGTGGTGTAGAGTGCCATATCAAATCTCCAATTACTTTGTACACGATTATTTAGTACACAAGATAATGTGCCGTCAACAGCGGATCCCGTTTCTGGCGCTGAAAGCGTTCACAGTCCGGTGAAACGAAAAAGGCGGCCGAAGCCGCCTTTTTGAATGGGATGTCCGAAAACCTTATTCGGCGGGGGTCGCTTCCGCGGCGGCCTTGGCTGCTGCTTCGGCTTCGGCGGCGGCCTTCTTCTCGGCGGCGTCCTGGGCGGCCTTCTCGACGGCCAGGGCCTCGGCTGCTGCCACCTTCTCGGCCTCGATGCGGGCCTTCTCGGCGTTCAGCGCATCGCGCTCCTCATCATTCAGCTTGCGGGCGCGCACGCCGGTGTTTTCCGAAATACGGGCCGATTTGCCGCGACGATCGCGCAGGTAATAGAGCTTGGCGCGACGCACCTTGCCGCGGCGAACGATCTCGACGCCTTCAACCATCGGCGAGTAGACCGGGAACACGCGCTCGACGCCTTCGCCGTAGGAAATCTTGCGAACCGTGAAGTTCTCCTGGAAGCCGGCGCCTGCGCGGGCGATGACGACGCCCTCATAGGCCTGGACGCGGGTGCGGGTGCCTTCGGTCACGCGGACCTGGACGCGCACGGTGTCGCCGGGCTGGAATTCGGGAAGCTTGCGCTTGGCTTCGATCTTGGCGGCCTGTTCGGCCTCGAGCTGACGGAGAATATCCATCTCAAAAGTCCACTTCTTGTTCTTCCGACAGTCAGAGCGTCCGACACTCGCCTTGCAGTTCCATTGACCGCTTGGCTATGCCTTTTGTCTCCAAGACATTTGTCTTTGAAACATCCAGCAGGGGCGACTACACCGTCATTGTTGACGGGTCCGGCAGATTCTTTCTGGCCGGTACGGGCGGGCACATACAGCTATTTCGCCGCTTTGTCACGCCTTGGCAGCGCATTTTCTGCTCGCATGGCACCATCGTAATCCTGCCGTGCCGGGTTGCGCCGGTCGTTCAGGCTTTCTAAGCCTGAAATAACACAGTTTTGAGCGGCCGCAATTCATGTCTGTCTTCGATGCCATCCTGCTGTTTCTGGCGGGCTTTCTGTCAGGCGCCGCCAATGCGGTCGCCGGTGGCGGCACCTTCATCACCTTCGGCGCCATGACGTTGGTCGGCCTGCCGCCGATCGTCGCCAACGCCACCTCCTCGGTGACGCAATTTCCAGGCTACATCACCTCGACCCTCGCCTACTCGGCCGATATCAGGCACTTCTGGCGCGGCGCGCTGCTGCTGTGCCTGATTTCGGCCGTGGGTGCACTGGCCGGCGCGCTGATCCTTTTGGCGCTCGACAATCCGTCGTTTCGCGCTCTGGTGCCGTGGCTGCTCCTGGCCGCGACAGCCCTGTTCGCAGCCGGCCCCTGGCTGAAACCAGTGCCGAAGCCCGGTCATGAAGCGGCGGTGGGCTCGCTCGCCGGCTCCCTGGCGCAGTTTCTCACCGCCATC
Organism: Mesorhizobium sp. M7A.F.Ca.CA.004.12.1.1; assembly: GCF_003997835.1. Lineage (NCBI taxonomy): Bacteria > Pseudomonadati > Pseudomonadota > Alphaproteobacteria > Hyphomicrobiales > Phyllobacteriaceae > Mesorhizobium > Mesorhizobium sp. M7A.F.Ca.CA.004.12.1.1. The sequence goes on along the minus strand of NZ_RZRK01000238.1, from coordinate 511 downwards.
TATGGCGGCTTCTTCGGCGCCGGCATGGGCGTGATGATGCTGGCGACGCTCGGCCTCACCCAGGCCGGCGACTATCACCGGCTGAACGCGCTGAAGAACATGCTGGCCATGGTCATCGCGGCGGTCGCTATCGTCGTCTTCGTCTCGGGCGGCGTCGTCGCCTGGCCGCAGGCGATCATCATGATCCCGGGCGGCGCGCTCGGCGGCTATGCCGGCGTCTGGATCGCCAAGCGCGTGCCACAAAACGCGGTGCGCGGCTTCGTCGTCGCTGTCGGTCTGTTTCTGGCTTTCTATTACTTTTGGAAAGGGTGAGCGGCGGCGCCCAACAAATCCGGACGCCGCTCTTTCGTCAGCTTCTCTGACTCCGCCCGACGCCATGCGGCGATCTTCTTGTGGTTGCCGGAAACCAGCACCTCGGGAATCTCACGGCCCTCGAACTCCTGCGGCCGCGTATAGTGCGGATGTTCGAGCAGGCCGTTTTCGAAACTCTCCTCCTCGCCCGACACCGCGT
>NZ_RZRK01000237.1:0-7839 GCF_003997835.1 Mesorhizobium sp. M7A.F.Ca.CA.004.12.1.1 | reverse complement strand
GTATCAACGTAGCCCAGATCTTTCGTAACGACGCCCAACGCCCGCAGGCGGACCTGCCAAGGGATTGGCGCTTCGGTGACCGAGGCTCCCGTCTCCGCCAGGACGGTCTCTGCTTGCGCAGGCTCCGCGGCGACGGCCTGCTGTCCCACCATGATCAGGGCCACCGCCGCTGCTGTTGCCCGCGCTACGCCCATTCGCGTTCTCGCCATGAGATTCACTCCTTGATGTTCAGAAAGGATGCACTGCACTATTTCGTCTCCTGCTCGAATGAATTGTTGATGGACCTCAAATGCCCCACTTGCGTGCAACGCGTTCCGCCGTCTCCGGAAGGTGATCGTTGAAGCCGATTGCGCTGCGGAGAAAATTGGTGCCTAGACTGATGAATGCGGCTTGCTCCCGATTGTCCTCGCCGCAGCCGTGCCCGCCTGCGCTGGCCTCGTAGAAGTAAGCGGGATAGCCAAGAGCCTGCAGTTTTGCGGCCATCTTGCGCGCATGGCCCGGATGGACGCGGTCGTCGCGTTTCGTGGTGGCGATCAGGATAGGCGGATAGGGCTGTCCCGGCGCTGCGGCGTGATAGGCGGAGATTTCCTTCAGGAAAGCCCAATCGTGAACCTTGTCCGGATCGCCATATTCGTCGATCCAGCTCGCGCCCGCCAAGAGCTTGGTGTAGCGACGCATGTCGATAAGCGGTGCTGTGCAGAACAGAGCCCCGAAATGCTCAGGATAGCGGGTCAGCATGTTTGCGATCAGCAGGCCGCCATTTGAGCCACCCTCGGCGGCAATCCGCCTCGGCAGGGTGATGCCCCTTCGCACGAGGTCGGCGGCAACGGCGGCGAAATCGTCATGGGCGAGACGCTTGCCCTCCCTGCGCCCGGCTTCGTGCCAGCGGGTGCCGAACTCGCCGCCGCCGCGGATGTTCGCCTCGACACACGTGCCGCCGCGCTCGAGCCACAGCTTGCCCAGCGGGGAGTTGTAGTAGGGCAGGAGTGATACGCCGAACCCGCCATAAGCGGAAAGGTGAATCGGAGCATCTCCGTTCCCGTTCGCCGGACCAACCTGCGTATAGGGGATCAGCTCATGATCGATAGAGACTGCCTCGTGGCGCGTGACCACCAGTCCGGATGCATCGAAATTCTCCGGGCTGCGCTTCAGGATTGCTGAAGCGCTGAGAGACGGCGCGGCATTCAGATCGAACAGCAAGAGCTGCGGCGGCGTGATCGGATCCTGAGCACAGATCAGGACCTCTCCATTGGTCTCGTGAACTGCCGCATCGAATGACCAGACGTCGACAGTACCTTCGGCGGGCAGGGTGTTCAGGACTCGGCGCGTCCATTCCTGGTGGCCGGGAGTGAACATCTCGAAACGCGGTGCGAGATTGACGAGGTAAGAGATAATGAGCTTCCCGTCATTCCAGAAGAATGACTGCATGGAGCGCCTTTCCCCTGGTTGAAACAGGGTCTCAAAACGGCGTCCGCCAGCGAGGAAAGAGGAAAGCGAGATGACGATCAGCGCGTCGGCGGGATGGGTGGTGCCTCCCACCGTCCAGGGCTTGCGCGGCCTTACCGCCAGCCAGTCGCCGAAGACCCGCCACGACGCGTCGCGAGGAAGATCGATCTGCCTCCTCGGCCCGCTCCTATCGCCGATCCAGCTGATCTTCTCGAAGAAGGCCGGCTGCTCGATGAACCAAAGGCGCTCGCTGCGGCCGGTGCGGTCCGAATGACCAGACACTTGGAAGCTTTCGAACCCGGCCTCGAAGATTGCCGGCGTGGTGAGGGGATCCGCGTCACGCTTCCACAGTCGAACGGTGCGCGCATAGCCGGAGCGGGTGGCCATGCCATTACCAAGCGCACTGGAAAGCAGAAGCGTGTCAGGGTCCAGCCAATTAACGTAGCCTTTGGCCTCGGGGAGGTTGAAGCCGTCGGCGACAAAGCTCAGAGAGATCAGGTCGAATTCGCGATGCACGACCGCGTCGCTGCCGCCGCGCGACAGGCGCAGAACGGCTCTTTCCCGTCTCTCCGGCTCGATGGACGCGCCGTCCCAGATCCAGTCCTCTCCGTCGCTAGCCGCGAGAGCATCCAGATCGAGCAGTAGCTCCCATTGGGGATCCGCCTTCATGTAGGCGGCAAGGGTGGTCCGGCGCCACAGTCCGCGTGGATTACCGTCATCTCGCCAGTAATTGTAGAGGTACTGACTACGGCGCGCGATCAGGGGAAGATTGTCGCGATTGTCGAAAATGGCTGTCAGAGCCGCGCGGTCGCGCTCGAATTGCGCTCCACCGAAGTGCTTCAGGGTCTTTGCCGATTGGCCGGCGGCCCAGGCAAGTGCCCGCTCGCCCTCTACATCTTCAAGCCAGACATAGGGATCGTCGTCGGGAGCATCCAGCGTTGGACGGACATCAAATGCGTTCATGTCCGGACAGCCTTCAGAAAGAAGGGATAGAGGCTTCCGTCGGCTCGGGAACGCTCAGTGCTGGTAGCGGCGCCCACATGTTCGAAAAGCGTGATCATTGATGAGTTCTTCCAGTCGGTGCGGCATCGCAGTGCTTTTGCGCATAGGGACCGCAACCGTCGTGCCAACTGGGAAAATCGTTTCGGAACAACGCGATCGCTCTGGAAGCGTTGTGTCACATGTCCGACATCGTCGAGAATCCGACAACGAGTGCTCCTCCTAATCACCGGATCAACCTCCGGCGCCAGGCGGTGACACCGTGCAGAACTCGAGCAGTGAAGCTCATTGGTGAACCTGGTTGACGCCCAACATCTTCGCTCTGGAGCGCTTCACGCACACGGATTCATGGCAGACACCATGATGCGATCGATGCGGTTAGAGACCAAGCTGGCTGCGCCTGTGAGTTTCAGCCGCCAGCTGGAAGCAGCTGAGTTCTGAGGAGAAGGGTGGGGCACCCCTTGGGCGACCTGATGGTTGCCCAAGCCCTGCCGCAATCTTGGCCTGCACCGTCCCCTGGGTTGCTGTCGATCAAGCCAGGAAGCTGCATTCGGGCGAACGCATGGGGCTGGTCCCCATGGCAACTTGGGCTGATGTGGGGCCGTCCGATATGCGATACGAGGGTCTAGGATAGGGGAGCTCGGGCTCGGTAGTATCTCAGCGAGACGGCTAATGGTCGACGAAGTCTTCCTGACGCCACGCATTGGTATGCCGCAGCAACAGGGGCAGTGCGGGCGCAAGTCTGGTTGTGAAATCGGCTGCTACAGGGGCATGCCGCGCTTCATCTCCATACCGTCAGCGAAGAAAGCGCGGCGCGAGCATCACCAAAGAGAAGCGGCGCGCCGTTCGTTTGCGGTCCACTGACCAGTCGGCTTCACCTGTACAACACGGGCTGGCATAGCGTGAAACTGAGCCTCCAATGGCGGAAATTAGCTTATAGCATCCGGGCTACGACAACCTGCCCACAACCAGCGTCGAAGCCACCGCCACGCCACCAAGTCTTCAGGGAACGTCCTGAACGGAACCCAGCCGGGCACTCCTATCAAAGCGACCCCCTTCGCATGCTCAGGCCGCGCTTGCTGTCGCTGCGCGGGACCGACAGCCTGCTTCTGCCCTGCACAGTGCCGACGACACATGCTTCGACGAAATGGCGTCATCGAGGTCGGGTGGCTTCGGCGCCGGTGCTTTGCCAAATTGCATGATGTTTGGACGTCCGTGGGGGCGGGCAAGGGGGCACAGTCGTGCCTGCAGTTCTCGTGACTGGCGCGGTCGAGGCTGATGGGCGGGATGAACGATCATATGACTGCACCACTGGTATGACGCCGCGCGAAAGGGCATGGGAGTTTTTGCGCCGCAATCCAGCATTCCAGCGTGAGGTGACCGCTGCAAGCCAGCAGGCCAATAGCTGGTCTTACCAACCCTTGCTTGACCTGGTCGCGTCGGCCGGCGACCTGTTACGCTGGGGTGTTCTGTTTCGCCGAGTCTTATGGGCGAAATTCGATCGTTTTTGGTTCCGCTCTGGTGCGTCCATGTGTTGCCAGTCATTGCAGAACATCTGCCAGCATCGTCGGAGACAACGCCGTGCGAACTCTTGGCATTGCCAGGTCGTGCGACGGTCCTGCCTGGCGCCCGGCAAAGGCCAACATGTTCTTCTTCGCAATGCCGAGCATACGCTCCAGCTCGCCGTCTCTGGCGTGGATATCTTGAGCCTGTCTGTCTCCGAACCGAGGCGATCTGGCCCGCGAGCTTTTGAGGCACCGCCTGAGGGCGGCTCGAGTGCCTCAATGCTCTAAGTGTGGGTCAACGTCTGCCTGCCCGCTGAATTTGGCACGCCTTACACCTACGTCACGACCAAGACCTTCCTGTTGCACTTCGGCCTCGACACACTGCGGGATTTGCCCGATTTCGAGGCGATTGAGGTTGCCGCGCTGCTCAGCAAGGAGAAGCTGCTGGCGGGCGATACTCCCATCGGGCTGGTGAGTGGTGGAGGAGGTGAGGAGCGACACTCCAAGGCCAGGACGGGCTAGCGCAGCAGATACATGGAAGTAATATGAGCGGTTGAGAGTCGAATCAGGGAACTATGCGATCACTATCGATAAGAGGTGGCAATATCGATCGTGATTGTATCGGGCCACTCTACGGCGAAGGAGGCGGCAACTTGTGTCTCCGACCCGAAACGATTACCTTGCGGCCATTATGAGCAAGCATTTGGCATCCGTCTTGACGACCGTGAACGCGCCCTGCAGCGTACAGCTGGACGACGCGGCGCTGGCCGATTGCTTTGCGGATCTCGATTTGGCCAAGCAGCATCCCGCTCATGTCAGCGCCTTTCTCGGCGAGGTCCCTCTCGCCCAGCAAGTCGAGTTCGCAACCGCGCACCACATTCGCGGTCGACGAGATGAAGGCTTTTGCCGCCAAGTTCTCTGCCTGGTCCGGCGAAAGCTATCCGCTCGCCGCGTAATGGCTGGACATGATAGCCGACGCCCGTCCGAATGGCGGCGGCTTTTTTGTATTATATCGACCTGATCGGCCAGCTTCGCGGGAATGCCGGGGCTACGACTTTGAATGGTCATTTGGCGGCGGAACGGCTATGATGATCCAGATCGGCCATCGCGAAAGCCACGACATCGATATCTTCCTCGACGACCCTCAATTGCTCGGTCATCGACCATCCAAAAGCCACCTGCACTTTGAAACGATGCCGTCCGACTATTTGGGGGACGGGCTTCGGTTCCAGAAATTCGCCTTCGAAGACGTTGGCGAAATCGACTTCATCGTTGCCGGAGCGCTAACAACGAAGCCGTTCTAGACCCGCGTGGTGGAAGGCAGGACCGTGCGGCTCGAGACCATCCCGGAAATCATCGCCAAGAAGGTCTATTACCGGGGATTTCGGAAGCCAACCCGCGCGACATCTTCGACATCGCCGCCGCAGCCCGGTCGCAACTGGACGAGGTCGTCAACGCTCTGCGTGCGCTCCCAGAACAGGTCGCTCGAACCAGACAGCGGATGGAAAAACTCAACAATGAATTCGTCGGCCGCGCCATTGCACAGCTGATGATCATGCCCTGACTACGAAGCGTCGCCGCCGACAGTCTGGACGCAGCGTTCGCTGTGCTCGACGAGGTGTTGTCATCACTCAAAGAACCTGACCCCCACGACCTAGCGACCAACCGAGGGAGGGGAGGGGTTTCTCAGAGCCCGGACGCCTTGGTGAGGTTGGTCCGGAATCTGCCGCGCCTCCGCTGATATTTGCGGGTCATCTCGGCCGAGGCATGGCCGAGCTGCTTCTGCACGTAACGCTCCTCGACGTCGGCCGACGAGGCAAGTCCGGCGCGCAGCGACTGGCCCGAGAACAGCAGCGCCCGTTACCCTTCCGGGAGATCGGAGGGGACGCCGGCGGCGATCGTCACCTGCTTGACCAGGCGGGCGACGTGCTTGTCGGAGAGCCGTTCGACGTCGACGGTCTTGTTGTCCTTGAAGATGCGGCGGAACAGGGGTCCACGTGCGATGCGGCCAAAGCGGATCCAGCTCTCGAGCGCGACTACGGGGTAGGTGTGGTCGCTGGAGCCGCGGCCGACCTCGACCTCGCGCCAGCCGGTCTTGCCGCGCAGGGTGACCAGCAGCCCTTGCCGTCAAAAATCTTCGATCCAGCCGGCGCCATCGCTGTTGTCGTCGCGCATGACGTCGAGACCGACGATCTCGGAGCGCCGCAGGCCGCCGCCACAGCCCAGGAGCAAAATAGCGCGGTCGCGCAGGCCCTGAGGTCGTGGCCGAGGGTGGCGATCATCGCCAGCAGATCGTCGCCAGGACCGCCTCTTTTTGCCGCGGTGGCTTTTGCGTGCTTGCGCGGCGAATGCCGGCAAGAACCGTATAGATATGCCGCTCCGCGCGGTCCAACGGCCGGCCGCGCTGGGTAAAGTTCCAGGCGAGGCCGGAAAGCCGCCGCTCGATGGTCGCAACCGAAAGGGCAGGGGCGCCACGCTTCGGATCGCCGGCGGCGGTGCCCAAGGCACAGGCGCTGATATTGAGCCTGATCACCTTCGAGCCCGGAGGCAGGGGATCGAAGCCAGCGCGCCGGCACCAGGAGGAAAAATGCCGCCAATCCTTGGGGTAGGCGTCGCGCGTGTTCTCCGAGGTGGCGTTGTAGCCCCTCGCGGTCTCGACCAGTTCCTGGACATGCGCCGGGACTCTTTGAGCCGGGTCTCCATCTCCTTGTAGAGCTTGTCAAGCTCGCCATCGACTGGCTTCAGGTCGTCGATTGAACATTGCGTCATCATAGGCTTTGTGCCTTGTTGTAGCAGGCATCGTCCGTTCGCGCGGCGGACACAGACATCACCGTCGCTGAGCCGAGAACGACGGTAAAAGAAAATGCACTCACTGACTTCATAACCAATCTCTTTTGCGGGTGATTTAGAAACGGACGCCGAGCTTGGCGCTGAACCCGTGTGTCTGGGCATCCGAGGCGATCTGTCCCTGATAGGCGATGCCGAACGTCGCGTTCTCGGTGATGTTTACGTCCAGCCCAGCTTCGAGCAGAGCTGCGTTCTTTGCGATCGGCACGCCCTTGATGGCGAAGGAGGAACCGCCAGCAAAGGCAAGAGCGGTATCCGGCCTGACGTCGCCGAAGGCGTGGCGCCAGCCAAGACCGCCGCGCGCGGTAGCAGTCACGGTGCCGAGGGTCAGTACCGTCGACGCACGCAGACCTAGCGTGGTAAACGCCGTGTCGCTCGAGCGATCCCCGCTCGACAAGGCGGCTGCGCCGCCATTCTCGGTGAAGCCATCGGCGTCAAAATTCACATAAGCGAGATTAGCGTAGGGCTCGAAGGAAGCCCAAGCCGTATTGATACGGTAGCCGAGCTCGCCAAAGGCCTGGAACGTGCCGGCGTCGTAATCGGCCGAAAGGCTGTCGGCGAAGCCTGAAAAGACCACGGACCTGCCGGTCTCGATGCTGTGCCAGGTATAGGCAAGGCCGGAACGAAAACCGAGATTGCCGTTCTGCGTGCCGGCAAAAAGACCGAGATGGTAATTCTCGCTCGAGCCCGACGACGCGCGATTGTCCGCCTCCAAGGAGGTATGGCTGTAGCCGCTGATGAGGCCGAGCCGCCAGCTTTCGCCGACAGCCGCGTCACCGCCAGCCAGAAAGCCGCCTGTCGAGTGATCGAGACCGGCGGCATTGCCGTCGCTGTCGAGATGACCCCAGGCGCCGAAGCCACGGCCCCATACGGCGAAATTCTCACTCGTTGCCGGGGCCAGTTCCAGACCACCCAGCCCATAAGTCATCACCGGAACGCTGGAGGCACCGACGCCGTCGAACGCCGCACGGATCCGTTCGCTCGCGGCATCGCGTACAGAATGACTGTCCTCGATGAGGCCGCTATGAATGGAAGCATGAAC
>NZ_RZRK01000236.1:0-7874 GCF_003997835.1 Mesorhizobium sp. M7A.F.Ca.CA.004.12.1.1 | reverse complement strand
GAGTAGGGGAGTGGGGAATTGAAGAACTGGGGAACTGGGGGAATTGATCCGTAGAGACCGTCCTTCATTCTTCAATTCTTCAATTCCCCTCTTCCTTCCCCCTCCACAATCGCCGTCAGAAACCCCGCCAGGTCGTCGGTGACGAAATCGACGTCGTCCTCGTTGGTCGGGTCGCGCTCCCAGATCTCGGCAAAGGTCGGCTCGAAATTGCGCGGCACGATAAGCACCGTGGTCATGCCGAGCGACTTCGGCACCGACAGGTTGCGGGCAAGGTCTTCGAACATCACCGCATTGTGGCCGGTGACGGCGTGGAGTTCAGCGAACTTCTCGTAGGTCTGGCGCGCCGGCTTGGGATTGAGCCCGGCGGCGACGATGTCGAAGATGTCGTCGAAATGGTCGAGGATGCCGAGTTGGCGCGCGGTGCGCTCGGCGTGCCTGCGGTCGCCATTGGTGAAGATGAACTTGCGGCCCGGAAGCTGGCGGATGGCGGTGCCGAGAACGGGGTCTGGCACCAGCCATGAATAGTCGATGTCGTGGACCTTCTCGAGGAAATCATCGGGGTCGATGCCATGACGTGTCATCAGGCCGTTCAGCGTCGTGCCATATTCGCGGTAGAGTTCCTTCTGCAACTTGCGCGCATCGTCGCGCGGCAATGCCAGCAGCTCGCCGACATAGGCGGTCATCTTGACGTCGATCTGCGAGAACAGATTCGAATGATGCGGATAGAGCGTGTTGTCGAGATCGAAGACCCAGTCGGTGACATGGGCGAAGCGGGCGGGGTCAGGGAGCGTGGTCATGGGCTCCTTATGGCATGAAACGCGCATTCCGGAAGCGACTTTATCCACAACTTCTGCTCGTTGAGGTTGCGTAAATCGCCTCACGATTCAAATTTTAGGCATCTGGGAAAGGTGGCCTTTAGGGCTTGCTGGCAGAGAGGCAGTCTTGTGGGAGCAAGCGATGAACAGCATAATTCTGAGATCCGCCGCCGTTGCTTTCGCCTCAGTCGCGGCCTCTCTCCTGCTGACCCTGATCATCGTTCCGGCCATGGGATTTCCGGTCAACCGCACGATCTGGCTGACCTCCACGCTCTGTCCGCTGGTGCTGGCGTGGGCTGCCAGCGCAAGCACTTTCTGGCAAAGCGACAGGCTGAAAAACGCGCATCGCGATCTCGCCCGAGCCCATGCCCAGCTCGCCGCCGCGCATCGCCGCCTGGCGGAAAAGGCGAGCCGCGACGACATGACCGGCATGCTCAACCGGGAAAGCTTCTTTGCCGCGCTCGACGGTTCGCGCCGCAAGTCCGATCGCGGCGCGCTGCTGATCATCGATGCCGATCACTTCAAGACCATCAACGACAATTTCGGCCATCTGACAGGTGATGACGCGCTGCTTTTGATCGCCAGCGCGATCCAGCGCGGCGTGCGCAGCGGCGATGTGCTCGGCCGCATCGGCGGCGAGGAGTTCGGCGCCTTCCTGATCGGCGCGACCGAGCAGGAGGCCAAGCGCGTCGCCGAGCGAATTCGCCGCGAAGTGGAGCTGATCCGCTTCCGGCCCGTCGACGAGCGGACCATTCCGCTCACGGTCAGCATCGGCGGCACTGTCTGCGGCGAGGAAGCCAGTGTGTCGGAGCTGATGCGCGCCGCCGACCGGCGCCTCTACCAGGCCAAGCACCAGGGCCGTAACCTGACGATCATCGACACCGGCATTTCCGAGGCGGCGTGATCCGATCTGCCGCAACCGGCCTGTTAAGAAAATTCTAACCCTGTTTGCACTCGGTTGTACCGCTTAGCCGGGTTTTCACTGCTTTGCGGCCAGACTTGGCACGATACTGGCTTCCACGGTGATGCATGTGTCGTTCCGGGAATTGCCGTTCTGGGAACGCCATGCAGTGCCGAAGCCCAGCCGAGAGACCAGCCATGAGTTTCATCATCAAGAAAATGTCACGCCGCGCGCTCGTGCAGGCGTTGATCGCATTGCCTGCCCTGTCTTTGTTCCGCAAGCTGCCTGATGCCGATGCAGCCGATCCAGAGCCCAACCCGAACGAGATCGTCGAGGTCAATGGCTGGATTCTGAGGCGGAGCGACCTGGCATGATCTTCGACAGCTACGAGGCGTATCGCGCCGCGAACTTCACCCCAAAAGTGTGCATCCTAGGCTCCGGTCCGGCCGGCACGACCATTGCCCGCAAGCTTGGCGCGGCCGGCATTCCGGTGGTGGTGATGGAGGCCGGTCCGCGCGAATTCAGCGACGAGTCGCAGGACTTTTACCGTGGCAGCACGGTCGGCGATTTCTATTTCGATCTCGACATAACCCGGCTGCGGTTGATGGGCGGCAGTTCCAACCACTGGGCCGGCTGGTGCCGCGTGCTCGACAAGCAGGATTTCGAGCCGAAGGCCTGGGTACCCGATACGGGCTGGCCGATCCGCCGCACCGACATCGAACCCTATCTGCCGGAAGTGCGCGACATTCTCGACCTTCCGGCCCTCCGGCCAGATGTGCCGATCTCGGACGACATTCGCTGGGTGCAGCTGATCAAGAGCCCGGCCGTGCGCTTCGCCGAGAAGTTCGGCGATGAACTCGACAAGGCCAAGAACATCGCGGTGGTGCTCAACACTTGTGCCACCGAGCTTACCGGCGACGGCAAACGCGTGACGGGCGCCAGACTGTGGTCGAACGGGCAGAATGCCGGCTCCTTCAGCGCCGACTATTTCATCGTCTGCACCGGTGGGCTGGAGAATTCGCGGCTGCTTCTGTGGTCCAACCAGCGCTCGAACGGCGGCGTCGTGCCGAATGCGACGGCGCTTGGCCGCTACTGGATGGAGCATCCGACCTTCGAGGGCGGCAATGCCATCCTGGCCGACTATAACGCGTTCGAGGTCGACGCCGTCAATGAGGCCTTCTTCTCGCCGACACTTGCCGCCACGGAGCGGCTGCAGATCATGAATTTCGGCATCCGGCTGATCGAGACGCCGTATCCCGGCGTCAAGAGCCTTATCGCCGACCTCGCCTGCACGGCACCCGACATGGCCGAGTGGATGTCCTCCAAGCTCAGTCAGAGACTGCGCTGCGCCGCGCAGCTCTACGTCGCCTGGGAACAGGCGCCGCTGGCCTCCAACCAGATCGAGTTGTCGAAGACCAATGTCGACCATGCCGGCGTGCCACGCATCGAATTGCACTGGAAGAAATCCGAACTGGAACATCGCACCCTGCTCGAAGGGCTCAGACTGTTCGGCAAGACGCTGATCGAGAAGAATCTCGGCCGCGTGCGCATTGCCGACTGGATCAGCAACGGCCAGGACTATCCGACCAATGACGAGACGGCGGGCCATCACCATATGGGCGGCACGCGCATGGGCACCGACGTCACCAAAAGTGTGGTCGACGCCAACTGCAAGGTGCACGGCATGGACAATCTCTATGTCGGCGGCTCCTCGGTGTTCTGCACGTCAGGCCAATGCAACCCGACGACGACGATCACCGCGCTGGCCTGCCGGCTGGGCGACCATCTGAGCAAGGTGGTCACCGCCTGACGGCTGCAGGGCAACTGCTGCCTAGAGCGTCGCCGGGTCGAGCGCCGGCTGGTCCTTGCGTCGGGCGACGATCGCCGCGAAATCGGCGGTCTGGAAGGCATCGCGCAAGGCGTCGAAGGACGGCAGCACGAAATAGGCGCGCTGGAACTTGTCGATCTCGTAGCCGGTGCGCATCACCGTTTCCAGGTCGAAGGGCACGTGGTGGGCGTCCTTGCCTTCGACCGCGAACTGCAGCTCGGTAAACGACGACATCAGGCCGGCGCCAAAGGCCTTTAGCGGCTGGCCGGCCTCCTGCATCAAGCCGTATTCGGCCGTGTACCAGTAGAGCCTGGAAATCATCTCGTCGCCGCCCAGCGCGATGATGTCGCCGGCCTTCTCGCCATACATCTGCATGAAGTCGGCGAACACCGGTTGCGACAGCGCCGGCACGTGGCCGAAGAAATCATGGAACATGTCGGGCTCGACAATGTAGTCGAGCTCCTGCCTGGTCCGCAGCCAGTTGGTGACCGGGAAGCGGCGATCGGCGAGATGATCGAAAAACGGGGCCGCGGGAATGAGACCGGGCACCGCGACGATCTCCCAGCCGGTCAATTTGCGCAGCTTGGCGCTGACCTCGTCGAAATCGGGAATACGGTCGAGCAGGCCAAGTTTTTCGACGCCGTCGAGATAGGAATGGTGGGCGAGCCTGCGCGTCAATTTGGTCTGGCGGTCGCACAGCGTGCGCCACACCGCCTGCTCTTCTTCGCTGTAATCGTAGCCCTGGGACACGGTGAAATCGGCGCGGCAGACCGAATAGTCGCCGCGCAATCCTTGCGCCGCGCAGTCGCGGGCATATTCGGCAACGCTCATCGTCGTCATGGTTTTTCTCCTCGCAAATCATCAATGGCTGACGTGCCGAAAAGGCTACCCCGATCTGCCGAGGCAAATCGGTTTTGATGATGGCTCGAACGGAATATTTGGGATAACATCCACTCACAAAACCCTCTATCGGAGTGAAAGTGCCTCAATTCGACGATTTCGAGATCAAGATGCTCGATGTCCTGCAGCGCGACGGGCGCAAGCCGGTTTCCGAACTGGCGCAAGAGATCGGCCTGTCGACGACGCCGTGCGCGCGGCGCTTCGAGGCGCTGCAGGAGGCCGGCATCATCAAGGGATTTGCCGCGGTGATCAGCCGCCGCGCGGTCGGCCTGATGGTCGAGGTGTTCATCCAGGTGCGCCTGGTCAGCCACAGCGACGGCTCGCCCGAAAGCTTCATCGCCGCCGTGCAGCGCATGGACGAGGTGTCCTCGTGCTGGACGATGACTGGCGACCATGACTTTCTGCTGCATGTCATGGTGCCGTCGGTCGACGAACTCAACGCCTTCGTTATGCACCGGCTGATGCGGCTCGACGGCGTGCGCGACGTCCACACGCAGTTGGTGCTGCAGAACATCAAGGGGCCGGGCCATGTGCCGCTCGGGCATCTCAGGCGATGACAATGCCTCTCTTCGCACTCCTTGGGGAAAAGCTGCACGCAAACTGCTGAAACGGGCCAATCGCGTGTCCACATCGCCGGCCAGCTTGCGCGGACCAACTGCCCAAGAGGTCCGCCATGAAAATCGTCCTGATCAATCCGCCGCACACCGCCATCGGCAGCCGCGTGCCCGACGATCATTTGCCGCCGCTCGGCCTGCTGGCGATCGGCGGACCGCTGATCGATGCCGGCCATCAGGTGCGGCTCGTCGACGCCGAGTTTGGGCCGATGCCGCTCGATGACGTCGTACGCAACGCACTGGAGGACCACCCCGACTTCGTCCTGATCGGCCATTCCGGCTCGACCTCGGCGCACCCGACCGCCTTGCTGATCGCTGAGCAGATCAAGCAGCGGGAGCCGGCGACCATCATCGTCTATGGCGGCGTTTTCCCGACCTATCATTGGCGCGACATCCTGGCCGCTACCGATGCTTTCGACTTCATCGTGCGCGGCGAGGGCGAGGCGACCGTCGTGGCGCTGGTCGAGGCGCTGGAAATGCACCAGCCGCCGGCGAGCGTGGCCGGCATCGCCTATCGCGACGATCTCAGCCGCCCCTTCGCCACACAGGCGGCCATGACCATTGCCGACCTCGACGCCTACCGCGTCGGTTGGGAGCTGATTGAGCACTCGCGGTACAGTTACTGGGGCGGCAAGCGGGCCGTGGTCATGCAGTTTTCGCGCGGCTGTCCGCATCTGTGCAATTATTGCGGCCAGCGCGGCTTCTGGACCCGCTGGCGGCATCGCGATCCGGTGAAATTCGCCAGGGAGATCGCCTGGCTGCACCGCGAGCACGGCGTCGAGCTGATCAATCTCGCCGACGAGAATCCGACGGTCTCGAAGAAGGCCTGGCGTGCCTTCCTCGACGCCCTTATCGCCGAGAACGTGCCGGTGCTGATCGTCGGTTCGACCCGTGCCGACGACATAGTGCGCGATGCCGACACCCTGCATCTCTACCGCAAGGCCGGCGTCATCCGCTGGCTGCTCGGCATGGAAAACACCGACGAGCAGACGCTTCAATTGATCCGCAAGGGCGGCAGCACATCATCCGACCGCGAGGCGATAAGGCTGCTGCGCCTCAACGGCATCCTGTCGATGGCGACCTGGGTGGCCGGCTTCGAGGACGAAGGGTTCCGCGATCTGTGGCGCGGCTTTCGCCAGCTCATCGCCTATGACCCCGACCAGATCCAGGCGCTCTATGTGACGCCGCATCGCTGGACGCCGTTCTTCCGCATCGCGCGGGATCGCAAGGTGATCCAGCAGGATGCGCGCTTGTGGGATTACAAGCACCAGGTGCTGCAGATGACGCGGCTGAAACCCTGGATGCTGTTCTTCAGCGTCAAGCTGATCGAGCTGGCGGTGCAATCACGGCCGAAGGCGCTGGCCCGCATCCTGTTACACAAGGATCCCGAGCAGCGGCATTCGATGCGCTGGTACACACAGATGGGCCGCCGCGTCTGGTTCCGCGAGGTCTGGGGTTTTCTGGTCCGCGACGTCAGGGTGAAAGACGGCCCGACGCTGGCTGAATTCTGGGGCGCGCCGCAGGACGCCGAGGAGGAATCGATGACGGTTTCACGGCCGGCCAGAAAGCTCGCCATTCCCACCATCGGCAATATTGAAGATTCCGAGGCGAAAAAGTTAGCCGGCTGACGAGCCCCTCAGGGCACGATCAGCGTGCCGGCGCCATGTTCGGTGAACAGTTCCAACAGCACCGCATGCGGCGTCTTGCCGTTGAGGATGACGACGCCTTCGACACCGCGTTCGATCGCTTCGATGCAGGTCTCGACCTTGGGGATCATGCCGCCCGAGACCGTGCCGTCCTTGATCAGCGCCTTGGCCTCGGCCACGGTCAGTTCGTCGATCAGCTTCTTGTTCTTGTCGAGCACACCAGGCACGTCGGTGAGGAACAGCAGGCGCGTCGCCTGGCAGGCGCCGGCAATGGCGCCGGCGAAGGTGTCGGCATTGATGTTGTAGGTGTGGCCGTCGCGCCCTGGCGCCACCGGCGCCAGCACCGGGATCATTTCGGAGCGTGCCAGAAGATCGAGCAAGGTGCGGTCGACCTCGACCGGCTCGCCGACGAAGCCGAGATCGAGCACGCGCTCGATGTTGGAGTCCGGATCGATCATGGTCTTGCGAGCCTTTTCGGCGAAAACCATGTTGCCGTCCTTGCCGCAGAGACCGATCGCCCATTCGCCCTCGGCGTTGATCAGCGCGACGATCTCCTTGTTGATCGAACCGGCCAGCACCATTTCGACGATCTCGACCGTCTTCTGGTCGGTGACGCGCAGGCCGCCCTCGAACTTGGATTCGATGCCCATCTTGGCCAGCATGGCGCCGATCTGCGGGCCGCCGCCATGGACGACGATCGGGTTGACGCCGGACTGCTTGAGCAGCGCGATGTCGCGCGCGAAGGCCTTGCCGAGTTCGATATCGCCCATGGCATGGCCGCCATATTTCACCACGACCGTCTTGTGTTCGTAGCGCTGCATGTAGGGCAGCGCCCGCGACAACAGGGCTGCCTGCATTTCGGCGGTGGCGGTTATTTCCGTCATCGGTTTGGTTCCCGGCTTTTTATTTTAAGCACGTCGTTGTCCCAAAACCCCTGGACACTTTTGGGCGACATGCATCAGGTAAGGACGGCGGCGTCTTAGCGGGAATTGGCGCCGCCCGCAAATGGCTTTGCTGTCATATTCAAGCGCTTCACGACCTCGTCATCGTGTCGGCACCATCAGCGGCGCCCTGCGGTCCAGCCAACCCGAGATCTTCTCCATCTGCGCGGCGAGCGACAAAAGCGTCTCTTCGTCGCCCGGACGGCCGGCCGCCTGGACGCCGAGCGGC
>NZ_RZRK01000235.1:0-7883 GCF_003997835.1 Mesorhizobium sp. M7A.F.Ca.CA.004.12.1.1 | reverse complement strand
GACCCGGGTCGACTTCACTGCCCTGCGGCGTCAGCCGCTGCGTGAATTTCGTGCTTTCGGCCTCCGTGCCGCCAGCCGCGGGCGCCGGAGGCGTTGCCGCGGCATCGGTTGCCGGCTTGGCAGGCGCTGGTTTCACCGGCTCGGTCTTGGCGACCTGATTGCCGCCAAGCCCAAGCATTTTGCCGAAGGCATCCTTGTTCAGCCAGATTCCGTAGCCGCCGCCGGCTACGACCAGAAGAGCGACGACGGCCGCGATCAGCCCACCATAGCTGCGCTTGCGCTCGGCGGGACGCAGGCGCTGGAAGGTGTCCGACACCGGCTCTTCGTCGCTGGAAAAGACATCTGCCTCGTCCTCCGCCTCGTCGGCATCCATACCTGGAAGAGGCGTGTCGGCGCGAGCCGGCTGGGAAGGCGCCGGCGTCGCCCTTTGCCAGCTCGGCTCGACCTTGGCGGCAGGTGGTGGCGCGGGCTGATAAGATTCAGGCTTTGCAGCGGGCGGTGCGGGCCAGGCCGATTCGGCCTTGGCCGGCTGCCGTGTATGGCTCGGCTGATTCTTGTTGCGATCGATCGATGAAAAGATGTGTTCCAGCTCCGCCAGCGGATCGGTCTCCGGCAGGCTCTTGGCATAGTCCCGCTCGACACTCGCGATCGCGTCTTCCAGCGAACGCATCTGCGTGGCTATGGCTTCGGCGGCCGGCGGCGGCGAATATTCCTCAAGCTTCTTCGCCAGCATGGTGCGAACGCTGGCATAGATGCGCGTACGCTTTTCCGGCGTCTCGTCGCCATGCTTGCCGAGCGCCTTTTTCAGAATAGCAACGTAATCTGCCATGCTTCAGTCGACCTGTATTTTGTTTCCGCGCCGGCCCCCGCAAATCGGCCGCGATGCCCGGAAAGGCTTCAGAAACTAGTCTTGAAACGGATCGGTCACAAGTATCGTGTCGTCGCGTTCCGGGCTGGTGGAAAGGAGTGCTACCGGGGCACCGATGAGCTCCTCGATGTAGCGGACATACTTGACGGCCTGGGCCGGCAGATCGTTCCAGCTGCGCGCGCCGGCAGTGGTGCCTTTCCAGCCCTCGAGCGTCTCGTAGACCGGTTCGACACGTGCCTGGGCGCCCTGGCTGGCCGGCAGATAATCGATCATCTCGCCGTCGAGACGATAACCCGTGCAGACCTTGATCTCGTCCAGCCCGTCAAGCACGTCGAGCTTGGTCAGCGCGATTCCCTTGATGCCGTTGACAGCGACGGCCTGGCGTACCAGCACCGCGTCGAACCAGCCGCAGCGGCGCTTGCGGCCGGTGACGACGCCGAATTCATGGCCGCGCGTGCCGAGGAATTCGCCGACCTCGTTCTTCTGCTCGGTCGGGAACGGACCCTCGCCGACGCGTGTCGTATAGGCTTTGGTGATGCCGAGCACATAGCCGATGGCGCCTGGGCCGACGCCGGAGCCGGCGGCAGCCTGTCCGGCAACCGTGTTCGACGAGGTTACGAACGGATAGGTGCCGTGGTCTATGTCAAGCAGCGTGCCCTGCGCGCCCTCGAACAGGATACGCTCGCCAGCCCGGCGCTTGTCGTCGAGGATCTTCCAGACCCGGTCCATATAGGGCAGGATGTCGTCGGCGACCGAGGTCAATTCCTGCATGATCGCGTCATGCGTGACTTCCGCATGGCCAAGCCCCCTACGCAGCGCATTGTGGTGCGTCAGCAGCCTGTCAACCTTCACGGGCAGTGTTTCCAAATCCGCCAAGTCCATCACCCTGACCGCGCGCCGGCCCACCTTGTCCTCGTAGGCGGGGCCGATGCCACGACGGGTCGTGCCAATCTTCGTCCCGGAATTGGATGCGGCGTCCTCACGGAATCCGTCCAGCTCCCGATGCAGGGACAGGATAAGCGCTGTGTTTTCGGCTATTTTCAGGCGATCCGGTGCGACTTCGACACCTTGCGCCTTGAGCTTGGCCACCTCGGCGACGAAAGCATGCGGGTCGAACACGACGCCATTGCCGATGATGGACAGCTTGCCCTGGCGCACGACGCCCGACGGAAGCAACGACAGCTTGTAAACCTTGCCGTCGACGACCAGCGTATGGCCGGCATTGTGGCCGCCCTGGAAACGCACCACGACATCGGCCCGCTCCGACAGCCAGTCGACGATCTTGCCCTTGCCTTCGTCACCCCACTGCGAGCCGACGACCACCACATTGGCCATGTTTCTTTTCCCTTGAGACGCCGCCAAGCGGCTTGAATATGGTTCGAAACGACAGGCCTCTATAACGTCAAGACCTCGCGAGCGCGACCTTTCTTTGCCGTCGAAAATGCCCTGAGGCACAACAATTTTCGGCTTTGACATCATTTACTTGGGCGAGTGACCGCAATAGGCCGGCAAACACCGCAGCTCCGGCGACTGGAATCCCGCGATGCATCGAAGCGCCTACATATTCCTGCTGCTCACCACCTTGCTCTGGGGCGGAAATTCGGTGGCCGGCAAGCTGGCGGTCGATCACGTCTCGCCGATGACGCTGGTCTTTCTGCGCTGGGTGCTGGCCGTGGCGATCATGCTGCCCATCGGCTGGAAGACCATCCAGAAGGACTGGCCGGTCGTCCGCAAGCACTGGTTCGTGCTGGTCGCCCTCGGCGCCAGCGGCTTCACCCTGTTCAACACCATCTTCTACACGGCGCTCAACTACACGACAGCGATCAATGTCTCGATCGAACAGGCGGCGATGCCGATCCTGATCATGACTGCCAATTTCGTCTTCTTCCGCCTGCGCGTGAACTGGGCGCAGATTGTCGGCGTCGTGCTGACCATCGCCGGCGTGATCCTCACCGCCTGCCATGGCGACCCGCGCCGGTTGTTGACGCTGGAACTCAATTTCGGCGACGCCATCATGCTGGTCGCCGTGTTTCTCTACAGCGGCTATTCGGTCGGACTGCGGTTGAAACCGGTGATGCATTGGCAGAGCCTGATGCTGGCCCTGTCGGTTGCGGCACTCGTCACTTCGCTGCCGTTCTTCCTGTGGGAGGTCGTCGCCGGCAAGGTCATCATGCCCGATGCGCGCGGCTGGACCGTCATCGTCTATACGGCGATCGGCGCCTCCGTCGTTTCGCAGATCTTCTACATCAGAGGCAACGAACTGATCGGCGCCAACCGCGCCGGCCTGTTCATCAATCTGGTGCCGATCTTCGGCACGCTGCTGTCGGTGCTGATCGTCGGCGAGACGTTCCACCTCTATCAGGCACTGGCTTTGGTGCTCGTGCTGGGCGGCATCGGGCTTGCCGAATACAGCGGGCGCAAGATGGCGGTGGCGGACCACCGCAGATGACATGTGGCGGCTGACGCTCTCCCCGTTGCAGCGATTCACGCGAACAGCATGGATCTAGCCAATGGCCCGGAAACAGCGGCATAAACCCTGCCGCGTCCTCACTTGGAACATTTCACCTCCAGCGGAGTTTGAACGGCAGGGAGGCGACATGATGAGCCCGAACCCTCGCAGCACGGCAAGCATTGCCGGTCACCCTATCCATCCCATGCTGATTCCGTTTCCGATTGCCTTTTTTGTCGGCGCCTTCGTTTGCGATCTTATCTTCTGGCGAACAGCCGATCCCGGATGGGTCACCGGGTCGCTTTGGCTTCTCGGCGCAGGCCTGATCGATCATGGCAGCCCTGGCTGCGCTTGCCGGCCTGACGGATGTTCTCGGCGATGTTCAGATCCGCAATCTCACGACGGCATGGCTCCATGCCGGCGGCAATGTACTCGTCGTGTTGATCGAGCTTTACAACTGGTACTCGCGGTATGCCGGCGGAGCGGCGGCCGTGATGCCAACCGGCTTCGTCCTATCGCTGATCGTGGTTCTCATCCTGCTGTTTACGGGCTGGAAGGGTTGGGAACTGGTCTACCGACATCGCGTGGCTGTCTCCGATGGATCCGACGAGTTGACCTGAACCGGCCGCCGCGGCGGCCGGCCTCAACGAGGGGGTCGGCGACCGCCTGTCCTCGATCACATCGCGTTGATGTCGAACTGCAGCCGCTTGGCCGAGTCGATCGACTTATGCGCCTTGACCTTTTCCAGCACGGCTTCCGGGAACGGCGCGTCGAGATAGAGCAGCGCTATGGCATCGCCGCCCGGCCGGTTGCGGCCGAGCTGGAAGTTGGCGATGTTGACGCCGTTCTCGCCGCAGACGGTGCCGAGCAGGCCGATGATGCCCGGCGCGTCGGCATTGGTGGTGTAGAGCATGTGCTGGCCGACCTCGGCATCGAGGTTGATGCCCTTGATCTGGATGAAGCGTGGCTTGCCATCCGAGAAGCATGTGCCGGCGATCGAGCGCGTCATGTGCTCGGTCTTCACCGTAAGCTTGATGTAGCCGTCGAACACGCCCGATTTGTCGCGCTTGACCTCGGCGACGATGATGCCGCGCTCCTTCACCATGATCGGCGCCGACACCATGTTGACGTCGGAGACCTGAGGCCGGATCAGCCCGGCGAGTGCGGCGCTGATCAGCGCGCGCGTATTCATCGTCGCGGTGGAGCCGTCGAACAGGATCTCGACCTCCTTGATCGGATCCTCGGTGACCTGGCCGACGAAGGCGCCGAGCACTTCGGCAAGCTTGACGAAAGGCTTCAGCCGCGGCGCCTCCTCGGCGGTGATCGACGGCATGTTGATGGCGTTGGAGACGGCGCCCTTGATCAGATAGTCGGCCATCTGCTCGGCAACCTGGAGCGCGATATTCTCCTGGGCCTCCGTCGTCGAGGCGCCGAGATGCGGCGTCGCCACCACATTCTCCATGCCGAACAGTTCGTTGTTCTCGGCCGGTTCGACCTCGAAGACGTCGACGCCGGCGCCGGCCACCTTGCCGCTCTTCAGCGCCGCGATCAGGTCGGCCTCGACGACCAGCCCGCCACGAGCGCAGTTAATGATGCGCACGCCCTTCTTCATCTTGGCGATCGCCGCGGCATCGATGATGTTGCGCGTCTTGTCGGTCAGCGGCGTGTGCAGGGTGATGAAATCGGCGCGGGCGAACAGTTCGTCGAGCTCGACCTTGTCGACGCCAAGCTCCTCGGCACGGCTGTCCGACAGGAACGGGTCGAACGCGATGACGTGCATCTTGAGGCCAACGCCGCGCGTCGCGACGATCGAACCGATGTTGCCGCAGCCGATGACGCCCAGCGTCTTGCCAGTGATCTCGACGCCCATGAATCGGTTCTTTTCCCATTTGCCGGCATGGGTCGAAGCGTTGGCTTCCGGTATCTGGCGGGCAAGCGCGAAGATCATTGCCACCGCATGTTCGGCTGTCGTGATCGAATTGCCGAACGGCGTGTTCATCACGATGATGCCCTTGCGGCTTGCCGCCGGGATATCGACATTGTCGACGCCGATGCCGGCACGGCCGATGACTTTGAGATTGGTAGCGGCGTTGATCAGTTTTTCGGTGACCTTGGTCGCCGAGCGGATGGCGAGGCCATCATACTGGCCGATCACTTCGGCGAGCTTTTCCTTGTCCTTGCCGAGATCGGGCAGATAGTCGACCTCGACGCCACGATCCTTGAATATCTGCACGGCGGTGGGGGAGAGTTTGTCTGAGACGAGAACGCGGGGCGCCATGGCGGCCTCCTTGAAATGGATTTGATCCTGATGGGAATGGGCGACCCGAAGGCCGCCGCGAATGATCTCAGGCCGCCGCTTTGAGCGACGCCTTCTGCGCGGCGAAGGCCCAGTCGAGCCAGGGCAGCAGCGCCTCGAGATCCGACGTCTCGACCGTCGCGCCGCACCAGATGCGCAGGCCGGGCGGTGCGTCGCGATAGGCACCGATATCGTAGGCGACGCCTTCCTTGTCGAGCACCGACACCAGCCCCTTGGCGAAAGCCGCCTGCCCCTCGGCGTCGAGCGCGGACACGTCCGGGTCGGTGAAGGACAGGCAGACGGACGTGTTCGACCGTGTCGCCGGCTGGACGGCGAGATGACCGAGCCAGGAGGATTTGCCGACAAAGCGATCGAGGACGGCCGTATTGGCATCCGCCCTGGCGATCAGCGCGTCGAGACCGCCGGTCGACTTCGCCCAGTTGAGCGCATCGAGGTAATCCTCGACGCACAGCATCGAGGGGGTGTTGATGGTCTCGCCCTTGAAGATGCCTTCGATCAGCTTGCCGCCCGAGGTCAGGCGGAAGATTTTCGGCAGCGGCCATGAAGGCTTGTAGGTCTCCAGCCGCTCGACGGCGCGAGGCGACAGGATCAGCATGCCGTGAGCGCCCTCGCCGCCCAGCACCTTCTGCCAGGAGAAGGTGACGACATCGAGCTTTTCGAAGTCGAGCCTCTGCGCGAATGCGGCGGAAGTCGCATCGCAGACGGTCAGGCCCTTGCGGTCCGCGGGAATGAAATCGCCGTTCGGCACGCGCACGCCCGACGTGGTGCCGTTCCAGGTGAAGACCACATCGCGGTCGAAATCGATCTTGGTGAGATCAGGCAGTTCGCCGTAGCCGGCTTCGATCTTGCGCACGTCGGCGAGCTTCAACTGCTTGACCACGTCGGTGACCCAGCCGGAGCCAAAGCTCTCCCAGGCGACCATGTCGACGCCGCGCTCGCCAAGCAGCGACCACAGCGCCATCTCGACCGCGCCGGTGTCCGACGCCGGCACGATGCCGATGCGGTAACCCGCCGGGACCTGGAGAATTTCCCGCGTCAGCTCGATCGCCTGTTCGAGCTTGGTCTTGCCGATCTTGGCGCGGTGGGAACGGCCGAGCGCGGCATTGTTCAGCGCCTCGACCGACCAGCCGGGACGTTTTGCACAGGGACCTGAGGAAAAATTGGGGTTTGCCGGACGGAGTCCGGGGTTCGTATGCGTCGTCATCGTGGTCTATCCTTCCAGATAGTGGCCCCTCGTTGGGGAGGGGTGGCCCACGGACGGCGATATGCGTTCAGACTTCGGGCGTCAAGAGGAAAGTTTTTGTCGCTGCCGGGATACCGGCGATCCCTGATCAGGATGTCGTGACTTCAGACGCAAACGGCGGACCCCGAAAGATCCGCCGTCTGCGTTTTCGTGCATGCCGTACCTACTACCAAAGATCGTAGCGCAGCCCAAGCTTGACCTGATGATTGCTGATCCCCTTGCGGATCGGATAGGAATCTAGGCTCTCGGCGGCTACATATTCGGCGTCCGGGGCGGAGAAATACTGATAGCCCAGGTCGACGGAAACGTTCTTCGATACCTGATAGGCGAGGCCCGCATTCAGCGTGTAGGCCAGCGAGTACTGGGTCTTGCTGTCACTTACAGCAAAATCGTCCGTGTCGTCGCCATTGTCGGTGAAATAGCTTGCCGACAGGGTGCGCTTGCTGCGGACGATGCCGATACCGGCGCCGAGATAGGGTGTGATGCCGACATAGGTGCCAAGATCGACATAGCCGTTGAGTATGCCCGACAAGGCGTAGTTCTTAAGGGATGCCGACGCCACGGTCGGCTCTGCGGCAGTCGCTGAATCGTCATAGCCGACGCCGATCTCGTTGCCGGGCAGATAGCCGAGATTGAGGTCGGCGCGCAGATAGTCGTTGAAATGGTAGCCGAAGCCAATGCTGGCAAAGATCGGATCTTCCTTGTCGCTGAAGGCTGCGGTTTCGGTGGCGAAATCATGATTGTCGAAGCTCTTCTGCGCCAGATAGGAGACGTCGCCGCGCAGATACCAGCCGGAACCGACCTCGACCGGGACGTAGTCGGGCGCCTGGTCGACATAGATCGGCGGATCGTAGTCGGCCGCGTGCACCGGCGTCAGCGGCAGGAAGGCCAGTGCACCGAGCGCCAGCGCCATACGCGATGTAAGTTTCATGGTCCCCGACTCCCGAATTTGGCGCAGCCCGCAATCGCAGCGGCAGCCATCGTTTCAAGGAGCATTGTTAACCAT
>NZ_RZRK01000234.1:0-7902 GCF_003997835.1 Mesorhizobium sp. M7A.F.Ca.CA.004.12.1.1 | reverse complement strand
GTCTTGTCCTCGTGCAGGATTTTGAACGGCTTGCCATCCTGGCCTTGCAGCGTCAGCCGGAAGCCGAGGGCCTTGCCCGCCTTCTCACCCTGAAGTGGCTTTTCCTCTTGAAGTAGCTGGTCGCCTTGCCGCGTCACATCGAAACTCGCCGAACAATCGCTCGTGCTGGCCGCCAGGATTTCGTCGAGCTGGATGGTCGAAATGCCTGTTTCGCCATGGAGCGGCGCCAGCCATTTCTGCGACACCTGCTCGAGGTGAGAAATGTCGTTGTAGGCAACCATTTCGCCCGGAAAGGTGAACTTGTCGGAAGCCGCCTGCTCGGCTGGGGATGTGATGGCATATTGGGCGAGAATGGGCGCCGCCTGAGCGGCGGCCTGCGCCCTCGCCTGCTCCAGCGTCAGTGTCGCCTCCTCCGTCTCGTCGACGACGAGGATCGGCTTACCGCCAACGAGCTGATCCGTGCGGGTATCGATGATGTCTATCTGCGACCAGCCAGAGTCCGAGGCGCCGGCGTCGAGCGTTCATATTGCTCGAAGGCGAAATAAGCGCCATCCGGCGAAAAGCCGATGATGTGCCGTGCCGCGGCATCGCCAGCCTGAGCGGTTCCAGCGGAGATCGCGAGCACGACACCCATGACCAATGGGAGCGCAAGGCGCCCGATGATCCGCACAGCAGCAAACATCCCCACTCCAATCTGGAATCGCAATTTCATAGCTGCTTGCCCCCAAGCGCCAGGTCGATATCGGCCGTACAATGGCGTGCATTTGCGGCCAAGGGTAGAGCGCGCTATCTGGAGGGAAGAAAATCATTCCTGGGGAGGTATGGATGGCTTCACGCTATCACGAGGTCTATGAAGGCTGGAAACGCGACCCGGAACGCTTCTGGGCGGACGCAGCCGGCGCCATCGACTGGTATTCGCCCTGGGACAAGGTGTTCGACGCCACGGCTGGCGTCTATGGCCGCTGGTTCACCGGCGCCACCTGCAACACCTGCTACAACGCCATCGACCGCCATGTCGCGGGCGGGCGCGCCGACCAGATCGCGCTGATCCATGACAGCGCGATCACAGGAACGATCAGGAAGTTCACCTATGCCGAGTTGAAGCGCGAGGTGGTTGCACTCACCTCGGTGCTGAAGAACCGTGGTATTCGTAAGGGTGACCGCGTCATCATCTACATGCCGATGGTGGCCGAGGCGGCCATCGCCATGCTGGCCTGTGCCCGCATCGGCGCCGTGCATTCGGTGGTCTTCGGCGGCTTTGCCTCGCATGAGCTTGCCACCCGCATCGACGACGCCAGGCCGAAGCTGATCATTTCGGCATCCTGCGGCCTGGAGCCAGGCCGCGTCGTCGCCTACAAGCCGTTGCTCGACAAGGCGATAGAGATTTCCCGCCACAAGCCGGACGCCTGCCTGATCCTGCAGCGCGACCAATTGCGCTGCGAGCTGAAGGAGCATTTCGACATCGACTACGCCGATGCCGTCGCCCGCGAACGGGCAGCGGGCGCCAATGTCGATTGCGTGCCGGTGCTGGCCACCGATCCGCTCTACATCATCTACACATCGGGCACGACCGGCCAGCCCAAGGGCATCGTGCGCGACAATGGCGGCCATATGGTCGCGCTGAAATGGACGATGGAAAACGAGTTCGGCGTCAAGCCGGGCGAGGTGTTCTGGGCGGCGTCCGATGTCGGCTGGGTGGTCGGCCATTCCTACATCGTCTACGGACCGCTGCTGCATGGCTGCACAAGCATCCTGTTCGAAGGCAAGCCTGTGGGCACGCCCGATGCCGGCACCTACTGGCGGGTGATAGCGGAGCATGGTGTCGTAGCCCTTTTCACCGCACCGACCGCGTTCCGCGCCATCAAGGGGCAGGACCCGAAGGGCGAGTTCATTGCGAAATACGACCTCTCGAAGTTCCGCACGCTGTTTCTTGCCGGCGAGCGCGCCGACCCGGAAACCATCAAATGGGCGGAGCAGAAGCTGAATGTGCCTGTGGTCGACCATTGGTGGCAGACCGAGACCGGCTCGCCGATGACGATCAATCCCGCCGGCCTTGGCCTGCTGCCGGTGAAATACGGCTCGCCCGGCGTGCCGATGCCCGGCTACGACATCCGCGTGCTCGACGATGCTGGCCATGAGGTGCAGCGGGGCACGCTGGGCAATGTGGTGATCAAACTGCCGCTGCCGGCCGGCTGCCTGCCGACGCTGTGGAATGCCGATCAACGGTTCCGCCAGGCCTATCTCGACGAGTTCCCCGGCTTCTACAAGACGGCGGATGCCGGCATGGTCGACGAGGACGGCTATCTCTACGTC
Source organism: Mesorhizobium sp. M7A.F.Ca.CA.004.12.1.1 (assembly GCF_003997835.1). NCBI lineage: Bacteria > Pseudomonadati > Pseudomonadota > Alphaproteobacteria > Hyphomicrobiales > Phyllobacteriaceae > Mesorhizobium > Mesorhizobium sp. M7A.F.Ca.CA.004.12.1.1. The sequence continues at coordinate 5,589 of NZ_RZRK01000234.1, read as the reverse complement.
ATGGCTCGCACCGATGACATCATCAACGTCGCCGGCCACCGGCTGTCGACCGGCGCCATGGAAGAGGTGCTTTCGGCCCATCCCGATGTCGCCGAATGCGCGGTGATCGGCATTGCCGACGCCATGAAAGGCCAGGTTCCGCTGGGCTTCGTGGTGTTGAATGCGGGTGTGACCCGCGATATCGGCTCTATCGAGAACGAGGTGGTCGGTCTGGTGCGCGAACGCATTGGCCCGGTCGCCGCCTTCAAGACGGTGGTGACGATCAAGCGCCTGCCCAAGACGCGTTCGGGCAAGATCCTGCGCGGCACCATGCAGAAGATCGCCGACAAGGAAGAATGGACCATGCCGGCGACGATCGACGATCCGGTCGTCCTCGACGAGATCACCAAGGCCCTGAAGGAACGCGGAATCGGACTTTGAGCCACTGAAGGGTGGGCCGCGGACGACCTTTTCGATCGGCAAGCAATACTTTTATTGTGCGACGCAGCAATGCACCCTAAAGTCGTTCGCGGGGGGACATCGACAAAGGTCGCATGGCTCAGCAGAAGATTACATTTGGTGGCGTAGACATCCTGCGCTTTCTCGCCGCCGTCATGGTCATGGTCTACCACTATGGCTTCTGGGTGTGGGCGTATCCGGACGGTGTTTCGGCGCGCGCCACGGGCGGCGTTCCCCCGCAGCCGGCAATAGGCGCCTGGGTCGAATCCGGCTGGGTCGGCGTCCAGATCTTCTTCGTCATCAGCGGTTTCGTCATCGCCTTCAGCGCCGAAAGGTCGACACCCCTGCAGTTTTTCGAAGCAAGGGTGAAACGGCTGGCGCCGGCGGTTTGGATCTGCGCCCCGGTCACCGCGGTGGTGCTGCTGCTTGTCGGCCTCAGTTGGCCGACCGATGCCGTCATCAGGCTCCTACGCACCGGCCTGTTCGTTCCGTACGCGCCTTGGGTGGACAGCGTCTACTGGACGCTGGGCATCGAGATCGCCTTCTATGCCATCGTCTGGATCCTGCTCAGCTTTGGCCGCTTCCATCTGATGGAGATTGTGGCCGTCGCCATCGGCTTGGTCAGCACGTTGTTCTGGTGCCTCTACTACCCGCTCGGCTGGGCCGATCTTGCCGAAACACGCACACTCGACCTGCTGCTGGTGCATCACGGCGTTTTCTTCGCCACCGGCGTCATGCTGTGGCTGATGCGCTTCAAGGCGGTGACAGGCGCCCGACTTGCCTTCTGCGCCCTGTTCCTGGCCGGTGGTGTGCTGCAGATCGCCAGTTCGGTCGACGTTCATATCCTGAAGGTCGGGCGGGATATGCCGTTCGCGCCGCCGATCCTCATCTTCCTCATTGGCATCGCGCTGATGGCATGGTCTCTGCGGCTCAACCTCTCTTGGAGCGGCTGGCGCCGGATCGGGCTGATGACCTACCCGCTCTACCTGCTGCACGATGTCGTCGGCGCGGCCCTGCTCGGCATCCTGGTTCGCGCCGGTCTGCCACATCTGTTCTCGATGGCGGTCGTCGGCGCGACGATGATCGCGGCAAGCTGGCTGGTGGCGATCGAGGCCGAACCACGCATCCGGCTGCTGCTCGACCACACCGTTTTCCGCTATCGGCTCAAGGCAGCCTGACGACGATCCGGCAGACCGGGCCGGCTGCCGACCTAAAGCATGTCGCGCCTGAGCGGATTCAGGCCCGCTTCAGGCCTTTGTTTCCACAGATCGTTCTCCCAAAACCGAGCTCATTTCTGAGCAACATGCATTTGCGGTCCCGACCCGGCGGGGCTGCATTTTCCACGATTGCGGAATTCTCCGTTTCGGGCATGATAACAGGCACTTATGCCTTCCGTATGAGAGCTTGCCTCGAGACGCCCCGCACGTGACCCTGTTCCAGCGAAAACCCCGGATCGCGGCGCGTGCGCGCCTCGATATCGACATGCAGGACGCCGTCGTCTATGCGATCGGTGACGTGCATGGCTGCTACAAGGAACTCCGTGCCCTGGAGCAGAAGATCCTGCTCGATTCGCTGCGCTTCCAGAGCCGCAAGATCATCGTCATGCTTGGCGACTACATCGACCGGGGGCTTCAGTCGGCCCGGGTGCTGGATCACCTCGTGGCGCCGCCGCCGAAAGGGTTTCAGCGCATTTGTCTTGCCGGCAACCACGAAGTGGCGATGCTGAACTATCTCGACGGAAATCTGTCCCGCAAGCCCTGGCTGGCGACGGGCGGCCTGCAAACCCTGTTTTCCTATGGCATCGATCCGGCGCGCCTCGCCAGCCTCTACGGGAGCAGCGCGCAGATCGACCGACGCATAAGGGAGATCATTCCAGACGATCACGTCAGCTTCCTGCGCGGGCTGCCGATCATGGTCCGTTCGCGGAAGTTCGTGTTCGTCCACGCCGGCATCAGGCCCGGCGTCGACCTTGCGGCGCAAACCGACCACGACCTGGCCAACATCCGTTCGGACTTCTTCGAGGCAACGCACCTGCTCGACCGCTGGGTGGTGCACGGGCATACTCCGGTGGACGTCCCGAAGCTCGAAGGGCGCCGGCTCGGCATCGACACAGCCGCCTTCCAGAGCGGACGCCTGACCGCCGTCAGGATCGCCGACAAGCAAGGCAGGCTGATCTTCTCCTGACGCGCATCGATATTCAGGTGTGCTGACCTGAAGATCGATACACTTCAGAGAGGGTCCACTCGCGCAACGGTCGACGTCACACCGGCGCCTTGCCGCGCACTTCCGACTTTTCCAGATAGTAGCTCGAATATTTATCAAAGAATTTTTCCGACCCGCCGAACGATCCGTATTTGGCCAGTTTCTTCAAATCGACCTTGTTCAGCACCGCGCCGACGATCTTGTTGGCGACATAGGGTTCGGATTCCAGCATCGACCTGACCATCGCGCGTGGGGTGCGCCCCCACTCGGTGACCAGTACAAAACCGTCGACCAACGGCGCGAAGGCCTTGGCGTCGACCACCGGTCCGAGCGGCGGCAGATCGACGACGATGTATTCGAACGTCTCCTTGGCGTTCTCGATGAAGCGTCGCATGCCGGCCGAGGAGAGAAGTTCGCTGGTATGCGAGAAATGACCGCGCAGCACCGCCGGGATGATCGCCAGCTTCGTCTGCCTGTCGATCTTGCCGACGGACTGCCAGGTCTGGCCACTGACCACCGCTTCCATCAAGCCCTGCTCGGTTTCCATGCCAAGGCCCCGGCTGAGGCCGGGATTGCGCAAGTCGCCGTCGATCAGCAGCGTCTTGGAGCCATTGGCGGCGAGCAAGCCGGCGAGATTTGCCGCGACCGTCGACTTGCCTTCGCCGGGAAGCACCGAGATGACGCCGATGACGCGGCTGCCTTGCCCTTCCATCACGACGTCGAAGGCGATCTTGGCGCTTCGCAGCGTTTCGGAGAACATCGAGGCTGGAGAATCGATGCTGACCCGCATGCGCGCCCGCCTTTCGGCCGCCGACAGCGATTGGGTGGTCTTGGCGTCTACCTGGGTCTCGCCCGGCTTTTCTTCCTTGCCGAGCTTGCCGCCGATCGTGGGGAGATAGCCGAGGAATTTCAGGTTGACGCGGTCGCGCACGTCCTCGCCGGTCCTGAAGAAGCGTTCGTTGAACTCGTTCAGGCCACCAAAGCCGGCGCCCATCAGCAGGCCAAGCACCAGCGAAAGCCCGAGCACGACGATTGTGCGCGGGCTCGAGGCCGCCATCGGCATCGAAGCGTCGGAGATGATGCGGATCTTGCCGACAGGGAAGGATTGCTGTTGCGCGGCTTCCTCATAGCGGCCGAGGAATGTCTGGTAGAGCGTGGTGAGCGCCGTCGCCTGCTGATCGAGTTCACGCAGCTTGACTTGCGTCTGGTTGTCGACGGAACTCTTGCCCTGTGCGGCCGCGACGTTGGCCCTGAGCGCGGTCTCGCGTGCCTGCGCCACCTCATATTCGTTGCGATAGCTTTCGGTCAGCTGCTTCAGCTCGCCGAAAATCTGCGTCGATATGTCGGCCTTCTCCTTGGAGAGAGCCACCGCCTGCGGGTGCTCGGGGCCGAAATTCGCCTCGACGTCCTGCAGACGCTTGGCCACCGTGAGATAGCGGGTCTTGAGCGCCGATATGACCGAGCTGCTCGGCTGGTCGCTCGATATGGCGGCATCCTTGAAGGCGTTTTCGGAGCCGCTGTCGACAATGGCTTTGTACTGCTGGTAGCGGGCGCTGGCGCGCGCGGTGTCGGCCTGCGCCACGATAAGCTGGGCGTTGAGGTCGGAAAGCTGCTTGTCGCTCATCAGCTGGCCGTCGCTGTTGGCGGCCAGCCCGTGTTCGGCCCTGAATTTCTCAACCGCAAGCGAAGCTGCCTGCGAGCTCTGGCGCAGCTCCGTCAACCGGCCCTGGAGCCAGACCGCAGCCCGCTCGGTGGCATCGAAGCTGGCATCGAGCTGATCGGCGAGATAGGCATCGGCGTAGGCCTTGGTGATGGCGTTTGCCAAGGCCGGGTCCGTCGCCTGATAGCCGAGCGCGATGACGTAGCTTCGCCCGATGCGCGTTGCCCGCACCTCGCTCTGCAGCTTGAGGATCGCGTAGTCGCGGCGCGACGTGGCGATCAGCGCATCGCGGGCGGCCGGGTCGAGCTTGCTGAAGTCAGTGCCACCCGGCATGGAAGAGCTGGGGCGGACATACTGGATCAGGCCGCGGATGAGGCCTATGCCTTGGGCAAGCGCCGACTGGGGCGGATTCATGAATGTGTCGTTCTGGTCGAGCTTCAGCTTGTCGACGACCACGGCGGCAAGCCGCGTCGAGGTCAGGATCTCGATCTGGCTCAGGATCGCCGAATCGGTCTGCATGGTTGTCGACGTCGCCGAAATGTCGTCGACGATTTTGTTCAAGCCCTCATCGATCAGCACGCTGGCGACCGACTGATATTTAGGCGGCGTCGTCTGCAAATAGAGCAAGCCCAGGAAGAGACCGATGACGGCACACACGGCAACCACCTTGGCCTGCCGTGCGGCCATGCCAAGCAGCCGCTCGATATCGATGAAGTCTTCGCCGTCTCCTGCGTCCGAATTCGGCAATGGCATCCTCTTGTCGAGAGGAAAGTTGGCATAATTCATCTTCGGTCCAATTCTAGAGCCGGTCCATCGCAATGGACTCTATCTCACTGTTTCAACATGATCTTTTCCGGAAACCGGGACCCACTTTCCGGGATCATGCCTTGGCTTGCAGGCGCCTCGAAGATCGGGAGCATCGCCAGAAGCGAAGCAAGCGTCGTGCCAGACGGCGAGAACCTGCCGGCCCCTCTTCGCCGGCCATCTGACCATGCTCCCGAAAGATGGGCATTATGCGGCTTCTTCCTGGCGTTCATGCGACCGGACGAACTCCTGAAGCATCTCGAAAACCGGACCCTTCATGTCGTCGCGCGCCAGCGCGAAGGCGATGTTGGCCTGGATGAACCCTTCCTTGGAACCGCAGTCGAACATGCGACCCTTAAAAGGCTGGGCGAAGAACGACTGATCCTTCGACAGACGAACCATGGCGTCCGTCAATTGAATCTCGTTGCCGGCGCCGCGCTGCTGATTGCCCAGAAGCGCGAAAATCTCGGGCTGCAGGATGTAGC
>NZ_RZRK01000233.1:0-7912 GCF_003997835.1 Mesorhizobium sp. M7A.F.Ca.CA.004.12.1.1 | reverse complement strand
GGCCGTTGGAACCAGTCAGCGCTCCAGATGCGATGGATGATCCAACCATGGTCTTCCAGAACCGACTGCCGAAGCCGGTCTCGATCTCTGGCCGAGCGAGATGAGTGATATTCTGCGCCATCGCATTCGATGCCAAGAATATAGCGGCCTGGCCTCTCTGGATCCGCAACTGCGAGGTCGATGAAGAAGCCGGCAATGCCCACTTGAGCATGAACCTGATAACCCATTTCGATCAGCGCGTTGGCTACCTGTTCTACAAAGATTGAATCCATTTCGCGAACCGTGACTTGGGCAAGCGAAATTCGCCCTGTTCTCGCGTAGTGCAAGAAGAGCTTGAAGGCGAAGATGCCTTTCCCTTTGCCACGCTCCAGGTCGATGTCCTCGTCTGTGATGGACGCGAATACTTCGCAGCTGCGCTTGGCGCGGCTTATGAGGACGTTGAGCCGACGCTCGCCGCCTTCCGCGCCAAGAGGGCCGAAACGCATGGCCATGTATCCCTGGGCATTCTTGGCATACCCCACCGAGATCATGATCACGTCGCGCTCATCGCCTTGAACATTTTCGAGGTTCTTGACGAAGAATGGCTCGCTTGGATGAGCGTGAAAGAATTCCTCGGTGTCGGGATTTAGTCGCCGCAGCGCTTCGAGTTCATCCTGGATCGCGCGGCGTTGGCTAACCGAAAATGTTGCAACGCCTAGAGTCTCTTGCGGGTTCACCTTCGCATGACGGATGATCGCCTCCGCTACTGCTCTCGCCTCTACCGGATTGGTTCCTGTGCCGCCGGAATCGAAGACCCCCTCCGGCACATGATGAAACCGCAACCCCATACCTGCCTCTTGGGTATAAGGGCTTGGCACGATGAAAAGCCGGTTCTCGTAGAACTGGCTGTTCGATACTGCGATTAGAGATTGGTGACGGCTACGGTAGTGCCAGCGCAGCATACGCTGCGGCAAGCCGCGGGCCGTGAACAGGCCGAGGATGCTTTCAATGTCGGCGACCTGCGCGCCCTCACCCTCGTCATCTTCAGACTGCGAGCCTGTCATCTTCGCGAAGAATGTCGTGGGTGGCAGTTGGCGTTCGTCGCCAACGACGACCACCTGACTGGCCCTGGCGACCGAGCCAAGTGCGTCCACGGGCTGGATCTGAGACGCCTCGTCCATCACGAGCAGATCGAAGGACATCCGGCCGGGCGACAGGAATTGCGCCACCGAAAGCGGGCTCATCATGAACACTGGCTTCAGCGCCTGGATGGCAGGGCCTGCCTTCTGCATCAATTGCCGGATGGGCATGTGGCCTCGTCTGCGCGCCATCTCAGAACGAAGCAGTCCGACAGGTCCAGCTCCGCCGTCTCTTGAAGGAATTTTCCGGTGATGAGCCGTTACAACTTCGATGGCGCCGGCCTTGATGCGCTGGCGGTCCAGATCTGCGAAGTCACGTACAGCCCTGGAATGCAGTTCCCCGTCGAACCTTGCCAGCTCCGGCTCATCGGTCGCCATCGCCAGAAACATTCGTTCGTAGTAGGCCATATCAAAAACTGATCGAGCCGATCCTGTTGTAATCTGGCCGTTGGCTAGGCCGTCTATCAACTGTCCCAGTCCAGCCTTTCGGGCCGTTTCGGATCGCTCTTCATAGGCAACCCATTTCGAGAGCTGCTCCTGATGATCGAGCCAACCCTGCAGCCGAGAAACGACCTCGCCTATCGCGACGTCCGGAAAATCGACTACTCCAAACAAGGAGGGAGCATCGGCTTTCAAATCCCCTGTAAGCGCCTTCAATTCCCGCGCTGCCGCTTGGGCCGCTTCACGTGCTGAACGTGCCGAGTTTGCGATCTCGATTCTTTCAGGCAACCGCGCAGCCAGATGTCGGATCGAGCCATTTTCTTTCAGCCAAAGCTCGGCTTGCGTGAGAGCGGCCCAATCGGATCCTCGACCGTGCCACGACGAGCCGAATACGAACTTGCCAAGGCTCTCTCCCGCATCGATCCCTTGAGCAAGTGCTTGTAGTCTGCCTAGTCGGCGCAGTAGCTCCACCCGCTCAGTGATTAGATCCGGAACGTCAGTCAGAACCTGTCGTGACGCATCATCGGCTTGAGCTACAGTGCTCGCCTTCGCTTCCATCAGTTGCAGCGAGGCCCGCTCGGCGGAAGCCACGTCGCCTAGCATGGATGACGCGAGGTGCCCGAGATCGTTCCAGAAACCTTCGATAATTGGCCGACCGATTTCGATAACCTTGCGAACGCGCGCTGCACGCGCACCGGCCTCGGAGCGTTCCGCCATCCGGCCGGCGATAATCCGAGGTTCGGGGCCTAGCCCTCGTAGAGTCCGCATCCACTCCACTAGCGCGAGCAGTGGCGCGGAAGCCGATCGCTCCCCACGCCAATCTGCCCCGAAGGCGGAACGGCCAAAAGCGTCGCCTTCGCGGACTCTTGCTGCGGCAGCCTGACCCTTCATCAAAAGGTCGAGGAGACCAACTATCTGCGTCGCAGGCGCGCTAGGGTCGACCACAATAGTCCGCGCAAGTGCTGTGGCGCGACGGTAGTCGCCGTTCAATGCTTTCAATATTCCCGTGTGTGTGGCGAGCGCCTGCCGCGCCGCGGCCACCTCGGTGCTCCACGCCGCGTCAACAACCTTGCCCTGAAGGTCGGCTCTGGCAGCCTCAAGCGTCGCTACGCTGTCGGCAAGGTCGCCTGCCTGCTCAAGTCCGGAGTCCCAAACGGTGGCTGCGAAGGCCTCCGGACTTGCGTCAGGTGCTGCCGCTACTCGCTCGCCGGTCACGGCCAGCCTGAGCAAGCCTGCCAACGTGTCTGGCAATATCGCCGATCCGAGTTCCTGATTCAGGCGCTCAGCTTCTTCCCTCAAGCGTGGGAGCAGAATGGTGAGCTGTCGCGCACGATGGAAACCATCTTTCGGAAATTCCGAGGGAAGCTTTGCAAGCTCTGTCTCGAGACCTTCAATTGGCGTGTCGATAGCCGTTGCCGCCAACTGCTCCGAAAGTTCCTCGGACTTGCGGGCGAAATCCGTTCCTGACCAGAGAAGCGATGAAATGTCTTTCGGACGCTCATCCCATACCGGCGAGACGAGCGCCTCGGCAGGAAGTCCAGGCGCGGACGCGAGAAGCTCAGCGCGATCTTCTATCTCGCCGCTGTCGCTGAGAATTTTCGGAGGCTCGGCCTTGATCCGCTCAGCGATACCGACCAGTTTGGCGTGCAGTGCCTTGGCTTGGTCCAGCAACGCCGCGATGCGTGGGACGAGCCTCTCAATGGTCGTTGGAAGAACGACATCCAGGCCAACTCCCCGCCACGGGTGGTGGATCGGCAAGCCGATCTCGTTGATCCGCTGAGAGACCTCATCGAGCAATTTGCGACGTTGCGAAACGCCGTCAGTTGTCCAGCTTGTGGCATCCGTAAGTTCGATGTCCACTGGTTTCTGACCGACCTGCCTTAGTCGGGTTAGCTGGCCGAGAACCTGATAAGGAGTGAGTTCGGACGCTCCGAACGCAACGTGCATTCGTGCAGCATGTGCGTTGAGTTTATCGCGAGCCTCCAGCAAGCGATCAGTTAGGGAAGAAGGAAGCTGGCCCCTGGGCGATCCGAGTTGCCAGGTTCGCCGCAGCTCCTCTAGCATCATGCGCTTGTTCGCCTTGTTACTATGCAGCTCAAGGCAGGCGTCCCCCACCCCAGCAGTGTCAAGCCGTCGCTTGACGACCTCCAGCGCTGCCATCTTTTCGGCCACGAACAGCACGGTCTTTCCGTCGGCAACGGCCGACCCAATAATGTTTGCGATCGTCTGCGATTTTCCTGTCCCAGGCGGACCTTGGATAACGAGGTCGCGACCTTTTCTGACGTCATGGATCGCCAGTGTCTGAGAACTGTCACTGTCGACGATATGCAACATTTCGGCGGGCGCAATGTGCGGATCAATCGCTATGTCGTCCGACATAAGCGGCTCGCGTGTTTCGAAACCATCTGAAAGAAGCGAGCGGATCTTCGGTTGTTCGATAATCTTTGCGCCATCGGGCCAGAGATCCGGATCCAGATCACGGTACATCAAGAACTTCGCAAACGAGAAGAAGCCGAGCACCATATCGTCGCGAAGCACCTCCCAACCCTCTTTGGTCGAAATTGCTTCGGCAACGGCATCGAGATAGGCCGAGACGTCGAAGTCATCTCCCACCTCAAAACGCGGCAGAGCGAGCTTGTGAATGCGGTCGAGATAGAGTTCCAAGGAGAGGTTTGCGGTAAGATCTTCCGGCCGGGCTCGTAGGCGGAATTTTTCTCCAGCGGCCCCTCGCTCAAGCCGAACCGGCACCAAAATGAGGGGGGCCTGACGGATGTTCTCTTTGTTGTTCGGGTCAATCCACTTCAGCATTCCAAGGGCCAGAAAGAGGATATTGACGCCCTGCTCTTCCTCGAGTGTGCGGGCATCATGGTAGAGATCAAGGAGCCGCCGCTGCAGCCCAGTTGGGGTCATACGCGTCTGCAGCTTGGTGTCCGAGTGCCGCGCGGATATCCCTCTGTTATCGACTCCATCGTCCTCTGGTTGGGCGAGAGCGACGGGGGAATAGTCGATCTCTTCGTCTGGAGGGCTGCTTTCATCCTGGCCCGCTTTCGGCCTATCGGGCTTGCCGGCCAGGAAGGTAAAAGCCTTTCCTTCGGTCACCAGCAATCGATAAATTTCGGACGACTTCTCATCGACGATATCGATCGTCTTCGCGCTCTTGGAAAACCGCGGCACATTCAAAAGTCGATTGCGGGCGGAAAGATCGAGCAACTCCATCCTGGCGCGCTCGAGTTTCTCCTTTAGAGGGAGATCGCTTTGGAAGACTGACTGTTTTACGTCCAAGACTTACATCCCCTTTGAAAGGAGAACCAGCTAGAGCCCGCGTAGAGCGTTCGCGCAAGAAAAAACAGCCGTGTTCAATTAGAAACGACTGCGATCACTTCTGGACACCGTCCAATATTGCGACGTGTGATATGGGTCAGAGCCTGCATTCTTGGCCCCCTTTGCCTAGTCGCTATCCGACGAGGATTCTCGCTCCCTGCCCCCGTATTTAGCCGCCTCCACAATGTCTTTTTCTGACACAGAGAGTCCGTTGCGGACCCGAATGGCTCCCGCACTTGGAACGCGGTCCAATTCAGATCCAGTCTTTGCCTTATCCTTCTGGGGCTTAACCTCCGGCGGCGGGTCTTTCGAAAATGTCATGCGTAGGTCCTACTCGTCCAAATCTAAATGCATCCGCCTGTGAGCCTCAAGCCGCTTTCCTGGTCATACAAAGAAAACGCCGCGCCCAATCAATCCACCGTCTCTCGTGGTTCCGCATTCTGATTGGCGCTTTAACATTCATCACTATTAGCGCCTGGCATTTAGTATCCTCCCTCTACTGGTTTTTTTAGCCGATAAGTAATAGATCGGGATTTCACTGCAGAAGTCCGGAGCCATGAAGTGACTGACGAAATCCAAAATACGGCCACCGCGCTGATGGAGCTTACCGCCGATATCGTTGCGGCTTATGTGAGCAAGAATTCAGTGCCGGTCTCCTCATTGCCGGACCTTATTGCCAGCATCAATTCGTCATTAGCGCGTATCGGCCAGCCGTCCGAACCGGAAAAACCCGACCAAGTTCCCGCGGTCAACCCCAAGCGCTCAGTCACTCCAGACTACATCGTCTGCCTCGAAGACGGCAAAAAGTTCAAGTCCCTCAAGAGACACTTGAACACGCATTTTGGACTGACGCCCGACGCCTATCGCCAAAAATGGGGCCTCTCCAACGATTACCCCATGGTCGCGCCTAACTATTCAGCCAATCGCTCCAGATTGGCAAAATCGATTGGCCTCGGTCGCACAGCAGCCGCGCCCAAGAAAGCAGCAGCCAAGAAGTCAAAGACGCGCTAGCAAAACATTTGGCAGCTTCGCAAAGGATCGAAAATTGAATCGCGATCGCTATTCCCATCGCCGCAGCTCGCGGCCAAGACGCGGCCGGGTTTCAATTATGCGCAAGCGTTTCTTTTCACATAAATCATTAGCCGCGATCCTGGTGATCACGCTAGCAGTGGGCGCTTATGTCACCTCCTACTTTACAGGGTGGGGCAACCAGATCGCGGGACCCAATACAGCAAGCGCACTCGGGTCAAAACCGAAGCCTATCGTCGGCGTAGCGTCCATCGTTGACGGGGACACGATCGAGATCCACGGACAGCGTATTCGTTTCAATGGCATCGACGCACCTGAAAGCAGCCAAAACTGCAGCGACGCAAGCGGGCAAGAATACCCATGCGGCCGCAAATCCGCAGAAGCACTGGACATCTTCCTCAGTCAATCCCGACCCATCCAGTGCAACTTTGTTTCGTGGGATCGTTACAACCGCTTCGTTGGTGATTGTCAGCGGGCGGACGGTGCTAGCATTGCGTCTTGGATGGTCGAACAGGGTTATGCCCTGGATTGGCCTCGATACAGCCATGGTAGTTACGCGTCACAACAGGCAGATGCCCAAAGGGCCAAGATTGGCATCTGGGTTGGCACTTTCACAGCCCCTTGGGATTGGCGAGCAACACATGCAGCCAACAATAAACCCGGTAATGACACATCCTACGGCCTTACAGGCCGTCGCCAAATAGCTCAGAGCTATTCGTGTCAACCGCGTCGCTATTGTAAGCAAATCTCCTCATGCGATGAGGCGCGCTGGTATCTCAATAACTGTAGCTGGGGACCCAAATTGGACCGGGACGGCGACGGAATTCCGTGCGAAGGCATTTGCTGACCAAGCCAATTCCTTAGCGCGCTTTCAGCAAGCCGGACTGGCCACCAGCGTTTCGGTGCATTTGCGCGAGTGCCAATAGAGCCTGGCAAAAGGGCTGGCTGACGTTTGTCTTGGAAAATTCCACCAGCTCGTTGAGCCCGGATGGGCTAGAAAACCGCAAGGCTTCGTAGCGACAGACAGGGATCTGCCGATTATCTCTGAAGCGTTTGTCGGGTCCGCCATTCTTATTGGGATGAGCCCAGGTATAGCTCACGATCTCAGCATCAGATGGAACTTTGCCGGTCTCAATAAAATTGCTGGGGGCAAATTGCGTCCTGAGGTCTCCATACCCAACGGCACCGTACTGGTTTCCGTCCTTCACCAAAATCATGTCTGGCATGAAATAAAGGATTTGCCGGCCGACGTGTATCGACGGTGGTGTGACATTGCTGCGAACAACCGTCGGCAAGGAAGCTTGGAGCGTCGTCGACTTTTTATCGACCAACATCGTGGCTCCCGCATTGCGCTTCCAAGTCGTCAGATCCTCTATCTTGCCACCAGCCGCGACATGCCAACTCGCCGCGCAGCGTGTGAGCGTGTCAAAGGCGGCGACAAGTCGCCCGTAGGCCGCCTCCGCGTCCTGCTCCAAATCATAGTAGAGCACGCTCACCCGGCGGTAGCTGTCCAACCAGTTGCCAATAAGCATGCCCGGCAAAAAGGCAGCAATACCGATCAGCGCCACCCCACCTCCCAGCATTGCGCCTGCGATCAATCCGGCGATCCCAAACAGCACGGCCAGGATGAGCGACATTCGCGTCTGCGATTGCCTCGCATTGATTTCATCAAGCACATTGGCAAATGTCTCATCACGCATCTCGATCACATCGGCGGACTCGATTTCTCTCATCACGACGCCACCGCTGACATATTCCACGGGTGAGGATGTTGGATGGGGCTTTGGCCCAGATGGGAATTCAGACAGTTGCAGCGTCTGCTTGGCGCTGCGCTTTCCCAAAGTGCCTCGGTAGTAGAGACCGCCGACGCCTGCATGAATATAATGCCCTCGTGGGCCAGTCCCGATACGAAGACCTTGCACGCCAACGGACGCGCCAACCCCGCCAGACGAGAAGTTAAAGCGGAAAGGTCCCGCACTAATCGATTTTCGAACGTAAAACCC
>NZ_RZRK01000232.1:0-7933 GCF_003997835.1 Mesorhizobium sp. M7A.F.Ca.CA.004.12.1.1 | reverse complement strand
GTGCCGCGCGAACTGTCCGGCGGCATGAAGATGCGCGTCTCGATCGCACGCGCCATGGTGACCAAACCGCGCGTGCTGCTGATGGACGAACCGTTCGCGGCACTCGACGAGATCACCCGCTTCAAGCTCAACAATGATCTCCTGGAACTGTGGCAGGACGAACGCTTCACCGTCGTCTTCGTCACCCACAGCGTCTTTGAAAGCGTGTTCCTGTCCAACCGCGTCGTTGTCATGGCGGCGCGGCCGGGCCGGGTGTTCGACGAACTTGCCATCGAGGCCTCCTATCCGCGCGATGAGGCGTTTCGCACCTCGCCCGACTATGCGGCACTGTGCCGTCAGGCTTCCGATGTGCTGGTCAAGGCCATCAATTCAACAGCAGGCGCGCATCATGACGGCCATTGACGAGCGGGCGCTCGAACTCGACCCCGAGGAGGCGCGCCGCGTGCGCCAGGCGCGGTTCGAGCGGATCGGCCGATGGGTGCTGCCGCTGGCGATCATGATCCTGGCGATCTGGCTGTGGGATCGCATCTGCGTCTGGAATGAGATTCCGCAATACATCCTGCCACGCCCGGGCGTGGTTCTGTGGACACTCTACAACGATGCCGGCTTGCTGTTTTCCTCGCTGCTGGTGACCTTGCGCATCACCTTCCTCAGCCTGGCTCTGGCGGTCATCGGCGGGGTCGGGCTGGCGGTGCTGTTCGCACAATCGAAATGGGTGGAGATGTCGTTCTTCCCCTTCGCCATCGTGCTGCAGGTGACGCCGATCGTGGCGATCTTTCCGCTGATCAACATCTATGTGAACGACCAGACGACCAAGCTTCTGCTGTGCGCCTGGATCGTCGCCTTCTTTCCGATCCTGTCCAACACCACGCTTGGCCTCAACTCCGTCGACCGCAATCTGCGCGACATGTTCAAGCTCAACGGCGCGACGCGCTGGCAGCAACTGCGCTATCTCAGGCTGCCGGCCGCGATGCCCTATTTCCTCGGTGGGCTGAAGATCGCCGGAGGCCTGTCGCTGATCGGCGCGGTGGTGGCGGAGTTCGTCGCCGGCACCACCGGCCAGTCGTCCGGCCTTGCCTCGCGCATCATCGAGGCCGGCTACCGGCTCAACGCGCCGCGGCTGTTCGCGGCGCTGTTCCTGATCTCGCTGACCGGCATTTTGATCTTCCTCGTGCTGTCGCTGATTTCGCATCTCATTTTGCGGCGCTGGCACGAAAGCGCGCTGAAGCAGGAGCGCTAGGATGACTGAAAGGTTGGCGCGAAGCGCCCCCCTCTGTCCTGCCGGACATCTCCCCCTCAAGGGGGGAGATTGGCTGTTGTCACGACCTTCACCAATCTCCAACGTTGAAAAAAAAGATCCGGCGCGGACGCTGCCAATCTCCCCCCTTGAGGGGGAGATGTCCGGCAGGACAGAGGGGGGCAACGCTTGATACCAACCTTCGGCTCTTACCATCTCGCCAATGTTCGCCTTCATCGCTCACTGGCACCAGGCCTTTCCGCGCCCTTCGATGCTGACGGCTTCGGGCTTGCCGACATCGCTGTGGCCGACGGGAAGATTTCCAGCATCACCGCGCATGGCCGATCCGCCGATGCGATTGACCTCGCCGGCCGTATAATCCTCCCATGCTTCGTCGACTGCCACACGCATATCGACAAAGGCCATATCTGGCCGCGGAAACCAAATCCCGATGGCACCTTCATGGGCGCGCTGAATGCCGCCGGAGCCGATCGCGTGGCACGCTGGAGCGCCGAGGATTTGGCGCGGCGGATGGATTTTTCACTGCGCTGCGCCTACGCCCATGGCACCCGGGCGCTGCGCACCCACATCGACAGCGTCGCGCCGCAGGAGGAGATCTCCTGGCCAGTGTTCGAGACGATGCGCGAGGCATGGTGCGGCCGTATCGAATTGCAGGGCGCCTGTTTGCTCGGCATCGAAGGCGTGCGCGACAAAAAGTGGTTCGACAGACTGGCAAAAAGGGTTGCCGCGGCAAAGGGCGTGCTCGGTGTCGTCACCTATATGGTGCCGGACCTCGAAGAACTGCTCGACCATGTCTTCGCGCAAGCGATCAAGCATGGCCTCGATCTCGATTTCCATGCCGACGAGACCGATGATATCTCCGCCATATCGTTGAAGAAGATCGCCGAGGCCGCTCTCTGGAACGGTTTCGAAGGAAAGATCCTCGTCGGCCATTGCTGCTCGCTCGCGCGCCAGCCGGACCTCGATGTGCTCGATACGCTGGACAAAGTGGCGAAGGCCGGGCTCGCCGTCGTCTCGCTGCCGATGTGCAATCTCTATCTGCAGGACCGGCGCGGCGACCAAACCACGCCGCGCTGGCGCGGTGTGACGCTGCTGCACGAGATGAAGGCGAGGGGCATTCCGGTGGCAGTCGCTTCCGACAACACGCGTGATCCCTTCTACGCCTATGGCGATCTCGACATGCTGGAGGTCTACCGCATGGCGACGCGCATCCTGCATTTGGACCATCCGGTCGCCGACTGGCCGCAAGCGGTCACCGCGACGCCGGCCAAGGTGATGCGGCTTGATGGCTTCGGCACGCTTGCCGCCGGCGGCGATGCCGATTTCATCCTGTTCAAAGGCCGAAGCTGGACGGAATTGCTCTCGCGACCCGAATCGGATCGCATCGTGGTGCGCGGCGGCAAGGCGATCGACCGGCAATTGCCCGACTATGCCGAACTCGACGAACTGATGGTGGGATAATGGACGTTTCGGCGCTCAAACGCGATCTCGAAGGCCTGAAGGTCGACGACAATCCGGCCATCGTCCAGCAGAAGAGCCGCGATTTCTACTGGTACAGCCCGGTGTTGAAGCAGCAGTTGGACCATGTCACCGGCGACCTGATCGTGACGCCGAAGAACGAGGCCGAACTGATCCGCGTGCTTGCCGCCTGTCACCGCCATGGCGTGCCGGTGACGCCGCGCGGCAGCGGCACCGGCAATTACGGCCAGGCGATGCCGCTCTCCGGCGGCGTCGTGCTCAACCTTGCCGAGATGAACGAGATCAAGTCGATCGCGCCAGGTCGCGTGGTGACCGGGCCGGGGGCCATCCTGGCCGATATCGACAAGGCAACGCGGGCGCATTCCGGGCAGGAACTGCGGCTGTCGCCGTCCACCTACAACACCGCTTCGATCGGCGGCTTCATCGCCGGCGGTTCGGGCGGCGTCGGTTCGATCAATTTCGGCGGCCTGCGCGATTTCGGCAATGTGCTGCGCCTGCGTGTGGTGACGATGGAGGCCGAACCGAAAGCGCTCGAACTCACCGGCGAGGATCTGCACAAGGTCACCCACGCCTATGGCACCAACGGCATCATATCGGAGGTCGAGATGCCGCTGACCGCGGCCTATGAATGGATCGATGTCATCGTTGGCTTCGACGCTTTCATGGATGTCGCCCGGTATGGCAATGCGCTGGCATGTCAGGACGGTATCCTGACCAAGCTGATCACGCCGATAGCCGCACCCGTGCCGCAACTCTATTTCAAGCGGCACCAGAAGTTCCTCCGGGAAGGGCAAAGCATCTGCGTCGTCATGGTGGCGCGGCACGGGCTGGACGCTTTCCTTGCCTTCACCCGCCGTGCCGGTGGCGAGGTGATCTACAATGCGGCCACGGCGACGCCGGACGAGAAAAAGGGCCTGCCGCCGGCCTATGAATTGGCCTGGAACCACACCACGCTGAGGGCGCTGCGCGTCGATCCTTCGATTACCTATCTGCAGTCGCTCTATCCCTTTCCCAACCAGCTGGCGCTGGTCGAGAAGATGGATGCGATGTTTCCCGGCGAGGTGTTCTCGCATCTGGAGTTCGTACGGCTGGACGGCAACATCACCTGCTTCGGCCTGCCGCTGGTCAAGTTCACCACCGAGGCGCGGCTCGACGAGATCGTGCGTCTGCATGAAGCGAATGGCTGCCCGATCTTCAACCCGCATCGCTACACGCTGGAAGAGGGCGGCATGAAGCAGACCGACGCGGTGCAGCTTGCCTTCAAGCGCGAAACCGATCCGCAAGGCCTGCTCAACCCCGGCAAGATGATCGCCTGGGAGAACCCGGACTATGACTACCGGTCGGGCCGGACATTCCTTTTCAAGGGGCTGCAGAGGGCAAGCTGATGACCAGCGTGTGGCGCTGCACCCCCCTCTGGCCTGCCGGCCATCTCCCCCTCAAGGGGGGAGATCAGACTGCCGCGCTGCTTTCGCTAACCATCAACGTCGCAGATAGGCAGCAACGCGGAAACCGCCAATCTTCCCCCTTGAGGGGGAGATGCCCGGCAGGGCAGAGGGGGGTGCCTCGCGCTGACCTGCAGGATGTCCTCCGATGAACATCCTCGTCCTTTACGCCCATCCGGTCGAGACCAGCTTCAATGCCGGCCTGCACCGCATGATCGTAGAGCGGCTGACAGCGGCGGGCCATGCGGTGGACGACTGCGATCTCTACGCGGAGGATTTCGATCCGCGGATGACGCGCCAGGAAAGACTGGACTACCACAGCCAACGCGGCGCCGCTGACGCTGCCGCGCCTTATGTCGAACGCCTGCTGCGCGCCGATGCGCTGGTGCTTTCCTATCCGGTCTGGAACTATGGCTTTCCAGCGATCCTGAAAGGCTTTTTCGATCGCGTCTTCCTGCCCGGCGTGTCGTTCAAACTGGTCGATGGCAAGGCGCAGCCGTCTCTGCACAACATACGCAAGGTTGCAGCGGTGACCACCTATGGCGGCAGCCGGTTCCGCGCCATGCTGATGGGCGATCCGCCACGCAAGCTGATCAAGCGCATGCTGCGCGCCACCGTAAAACCGGGCGCGCCGGTGAGCTATCTCGCGTACTACGCGATGAACCTGTCTACCGACCAAACGCGCAAGGCCTTCATGACCAAGGTCGCGGCCAGCATGGATGCCTTCTGATGCGCGCGCTGGTGGTTTACTGCCATCCGGTGCCCGAGAGCTTTTGCGCGGCCATCCGCGACACCGCCGTGGACGTGCTGACGCGACGAGGCTGGGAGGTGCGGCTGCTCGACCTCTATGCGGAGAAATTCGACCCGGTGATGGGCTGCGATGAGCGGCGCTCCTACAATGACCAGGCGCCGCAGGACCCGGCACTGAAGCCGCACTTCGAACTGCTCAACTGGGCCGAGGCGATCCTGTTCGTCTATCCGACATGGTGGTACGGGCTGCCAGCGATGCTGAAGGGCTGGCTCGACCGGGTGTGGGCGACGGACGTCGCCTTCAAGCTGCCGGCCGGCAAGGGACGGATCAAGTCGCTGATGACGCATGTGACCAAGGTCGGCGTCATCACAACCTGCGGCGCGCCGACCTGGTGGAGCGTCGTCGTCGGCCAGCCGGGACGCAAGACCCTGCTGCGCGGCATGCGGGCGCTGTGCGCGACGCGCTGCCGGACGTTTTTCCTGGCGCACTATCTGATGGATGCCTCGACGCCGGCAACGCGGGCGGCGTTTCTGGCGAAGGTGCGGGCGAAGTTGGAGCGGTTTTGAGGGAATTGGCGTCCTTCTCCCCGCTCCACGGGGAGAAGATGCCTGCAGGCAGATGAGGGGCAGCACGAACATTGCAGAGGTTGGCGCCGCCCCTCATCCGGCCCTTCGGGCCACCTTCTCCCCGTAAACGGGGCGAAGGAAGAGGGGTGCTACATCCTTGTCCGTTCTGACTTCGGATCATACATCGGCTTCAGCGACGCTTCCGCCGCAAAGCGCTCGCCGGCGATCTCGATCTCGTAGGTTGAGGCCAGCACATCCGCCTCGCTCTCGCCCTTGCAAGGCACATAGCCCAGCCCAACGGCGCCGCCGAGATGATGGCCGTAATTGCCTGAAGTGATCGGGCCGACGATCTTGCCGTCGCGCAGGATCGCCTCGTTGTGGAAGAGCAGGGGCTCTGGATCCTTCAGACGGAACTGAACGAGCCGGCGTGACAGGCCGGCTTCCTTCTTGCGCAGCACGGCTTCGCGGCCGATGAAGTCGCCCTTGGCGGTCTTCACCGCGAAGCCAAGGCCGGCTTCCAGCACATTGTCTTCATCGGTGATGTCGTGGCCGAAATGCCTGAAGGCCTTTTCGATGCGGCAGGAATCCAGCGTGTGCAGGCCGCAGAGTTTCAGGCCGACATCCGCACCTGCCTCCTCGATCGCCTCGAAGACATGAGCCGCCTGGTCGGTCGAGACATAGAGTTCCCAGCCGAGTTCGCCGACATAGGTGACGCGATGCGCGCGGGCCAGGCCCATGCCGATCTCGATCTCCTGGAACGTGCCGAACGGATTTTTATCATTGGAAAAATCGTTGGGGCTGACCTTCTGGATCAGCTTTCTCGCGTCCGGGCCCATCAGGCAGAGCACGCTTTCGGCCGCCGTCACGTCGGTGATGACGACGAACTCGTCGGCGACGTGCTTGCGCAACCAAGCCAGGTCGCGCTGCAGCGTGGCGCCGGGGACGACGAGGAAGAAAGCCGTTTCCGACAGCCGCGAGACCGTCAGGTCGCTCTCGATGCCGCCGCGCTGGTTGAGCATCTGGGTGTAGACGATCTTGCCCGGGGCGACGTCCATGTCGTTGGCGCATAGTCTTTGCAGGAAGTGCCGAGCGTCGCGGCCCTCGACACGGATCTTGCCGAACGAGGTCATGTCGAACAGGCCGACGCCATTCCTGACCGCGAGGTGTTCTTCGCGCTGGTTGTCGAACCAGTTCTGGCGCTTCCAGGAATAGCGGTATTCGCGCTCCTGGCCCTCGCGTGCGAACCAATTGGCGCGCTCCCAACCGGCGACTTCGCCGAAAACGGCGCCGCGCGCCTTCAGATGCTCGTGCAGCGGCGAACGCCTGACATTCCTCGAGGTCGCCATCTGGCGGTAGGGGAAATGGTCGGCATAGAGCAGGCCGAGCGTTTCGGAGACGCGCTCCTTGAGGTAGCGGCGGTTCTTCTGGAACGGCTGTGCGCGGCGGATGTCGACTTCCCACAGGTCGAAGGGGGCTTCGCCATCGTTGATCCACTGCGCCAGCGCCATGCCGGCGCCTCCGGATGAGACGATGCCGATCGAATTGTAGCCGGTCGCCATCCAGTAGCCGGCCAGTTCCGGCGCCTCGCCGAGATAGTAGCGGTCGTCGGGCGTAAAACTCTCAGGACCATTGAAGAAGGTGTGGATGCCGGCGGTCGCCAGCATCGGCATGCGGTTGACGCCCATTTCGAGGATCGGCTCGAAATGCTCCATGTCCTCAGGCAGTTGGTCGAAGCAGAAATCCTCGCTTATGCCGTCCATGCCCCACGGCTTGGCCACCGGCTCGAAGGCGCCCAGCATCATCTTGCCGGCGTCTTCCTTGTAGTAGGCGCACTCATCGGGCACGCGCAGCACCGGCAGACGGGTGAGGCCGGGGATCGGTTCGGTGACGAGGTAAAAATGCTCGCAGGCGTGCAGCGGTATGGTGACGCCGTTCTGCGCTCCCAGTTCGCGGGCCCACATGCCGGCGCAGTTGACGACGATGTCGGCCTCGATCGTGCCTTGCTCTTCGCCTTGCGCCCAGGACACGCCGGTGACGCGGCCGGCCTTGCTGTGGACCTTGGTGACCTTGACATTCTCGACGATGGTGGCGCCGCGCTGGCGCGCGCCCTTGGCCAGGGCCATGGCGATATTGGCGGGGTCGCACTGGCCGTCGAGCGGCAGATGCACGGCGCCGACGACATCGGAAACATTGAGATGCGGGTACATCTCGCTGACTTCCCTGGGCGAAATCTCGCGGACATCGACATCGAAGGCACGCGCCAGCGATGCTTGCCTGTAGATCTCGTGCTTGCGCTCCTCGGTCAGCGCCACGGTGATCGAACCGACCTGGCGCATGCCGGTGCCGACCTCGGTCTCGGCTTCCAGCTTGACGTAGAGGTCGGCGGAATATTTCGCCAGCCGCGTCATGTTCTGCGAGCCGCGCAGCTGGCCGATCA
>NZ_RZRK01000231.1:0-7976 GCF_003997835.1 Mesorhizobium sp. M7A.F.Ca.CA.004.12.1.1 | reverse complement strand
GACGTAGATCGAGGCGAACAGGAACAGCCAGACCACGTCGACGAAGTGCCAGTACCAGGCGGCCGCCTCGAAGCCGAAATGTTGTTTGGGGGTGAAATCACCCTTCATCGCCCGGATCAGGCAGACCAACAGGAAGATGGTGCCGATGATGACGTGGAAACCGTGGAAGCCGGTCGCCATGAAGAAGGTGGCGCCATAGATGGAATCCTTGAAGGCGAACGGAGCATGCATGTACTCGTACGCCTGCACCATGGTGAACAGCATGCCGAGGCCAACAGTCAGCACCAGGCCGTTGATCAGGCCTTTGCGATCGCCATGGATGAGCGAATGGTGCGCCCAGGTCACCGTGGTGCCGGACAGCAGCAGGATGACGGTGTTGTAGAGCGGCAAATGGAAGGGGTCGAGAACTTCCATGCCCTTCGGCGGCCAGACACCGCCGGTAAACGCGGTGCGGGCATATTGCTGGACTTCGCTCGGAAACAGGCTGGCATCGAAATAGGCCCAGAACCAGGCAACGAAGAACATCACCTCCGAGGCGATGAACATGATCATGCCGTAGCGCAGATGCAGCGACACGACACGCGTGTGATGGCCCTCATGCGCTTCCTTGATCGTGTCCGACCACCAGGCGAACATGGTGTAGAGGATGATCACGAGACCGATGAAGAACAGCCATGGATTGGCGATGTTGAAGCCGAAGATCGGGAACGAGCCGCCCTTCAGGTATTCCATCAAGCAGACGCCGCCAAAGGCGGCGACAAGTGCGCCTACCGATCCCAGGAAAGGCCACGGGCTCGGGTCAACGAGATGATAGTCATGCTGTGGTTTTGCGTGCGCGTCTGCCATATCAACCCCCGAGATTTGCTTCGGTATTCGAAATTGTCTTGCTATTGCCCTTGGCCGGCTCCGAGGAGGCGACCGGCTTGGCCTTCTCGACCGGGAACATCGTATAGGACAGCGTGATCGTCTTCACGTCCTTCAGTTCCGGCACATTGACGATGTCGGGGTCCACGTAGAACAGGACCGGCATGTCCAGTGTCTCGCCGGGCTTCAGCGTCGTGTCGGTGAAGCAGAAGCACTCGACCTTGTTGAAATAGGGACCCGCCAGTTCAGGCTGCACGTTGAAGGTGGCGCGGCCGGTCACGGGACGATCGAACTTGTTGGTCGCCTGATAGTGCGCCTGCACGGTCTCGCCGATCTTCATCGTCATCGAGCGCTGGACCGGCTGGAACTCCCACGGCACGCCAGCGATGTTGGCATCGAAGCGGACGGTGATCTCGCGGTCGAGCACGCGGCCGGCATACTGCTTCTCGGCACGTTGCGTCGTGCCGCCATAGCCGGTCGCCTGGCAAAACATCTTGTAGAGCGGGACCGCGGCATAGGCCATGCCGATCATGCCGGTGAAAAAGGCGAGGCAGACAGCCGCGACGATGACGTTGCCGTTCTTGCCAGCCGCTTTTTTGGAGGTCCCGACGCTCATCACATCGTGCCCAGATTGTGGCCGAACTTCACGATCGTCGCGATGTAGAAAATGACCACCAGCAGCGCCAGCGCCACACCGATGGCGATAGAACGGCTGCGCTGCGCCTTCTTCTGACGCTCGGTCAACGTGACGGTCTCGAGCTTTTCCTCGATCATGGTCATGCTCCACCCATGGCAAGCGCGCGTTCGACAACGCTGTCGGCCAGATAGGCAGCGAAGATGGCGAAGAGATAAAGCAGCGAATAGGCGAACAGGGCCTTGGCCGGTTTCATGACGCGGTCATCGTCGGCCATGCTAAGCACTTTCCACGCGTACCAGACAAAACCGACTCCCAGAAGCAGGGCGGCCACGCCATAGAACGGCGTGGTGTAGCCAAGCAGCCACGGCAGCACGCCGACCGGGGCCAGCACCAGCGCATAGGCGAAGATCTGGCGGCGGGTCGAAGCGTGGCCGGCGACGTTGGGCATCATCGGAATGCCGGCCTTGGCATAGTCCTCGGACTTGAACAGCGCCAGCGCCCAGAAATGCGGCGGCGTCCACAGGAAGATGATCAGGAACAAGACAATGCTTTCGAGGCTGACTGTCCCGGTCACCGCGGCCCAGCCGATCACGGGCGGAATGGCACCGGCGGCCCCGCCGATGACGATGTTCTGCGGCGTCCAGCGCTTCAGCCACATCGTGTAGACGACGGCGTAGAAAAAGATGGTGAAGGCGAGCAGCGTCGCCGCCAGCCAGTTGACCAGCACGCCGAGCGTCATCACAGACAGCACCGACAGCACCAGCCCAAAGGTCAGGGCTTCGTGCGGCTGGATGCGACCGGCGGGGACTGGGCGGTTGGCGGTCCTGGTCATCACGGCATCGATGTCGGCATCGTACCACATGTTGAGCGCGCCGGAGGCACCAGCACCTATTGCAATAGCCAGGATGGCGATCACCGCCAGCAGAGGGTTGATGGTCACGGGTGCGGCGACCAGGCCGACAAAGGCGGTGAACACCACCAGCGACATGACGCGCGGCTTCAGCAGCGCGAAGAAATCGCCCGCCGTCGCTTCCGACATGCGAAAGCCCGCTTCGTCAATCAATGGGTCGTCGACAAGGGCCATGCGTACTTAAGTCCATCATCCGTTGGCCAAAACCGCCGGCGGACCGGCGGTTTCGTATTCGAGCGGGCAGCCGCCTTACTTGATTTTCGGCAGCTGTTCCCACTGGTGGAAGGGCGGCGGCGACGGCAGCTGCCATTCGAGCGTCGTTGCGCCCTCGCCCCATGGGTTGGCGCCGGCGATCCGCTTCTTCTGGAAGGCCTCGAACACACCATAGAGGAAGATCAGGACGCCGATGGCCGAGATATACGAGCCGATGGACGACACATAATTCCAGCCGGCGAACGCATCGGGGTAGTCGATGGTGCGGCGCGGCATGCCGGCGAGACCGAGGAAGTGCTGCGGGAAGAAGATCAGGTTCACGCCGACGAAGGTGACCCAGAAATGGGTGTTGGCGATGACGGGCGAATACATGTAGCCGGTCATCTTCGGGAACCAGTAGTACCAGCCGGCGAAGATGGCGAACACCGCGCCCAGTGACAGCACGTAGTGGAAGTGGGCAATGACGAAATAGGTGTCATGCAACGAGCGGTCGAGGCCGGCATTGGCCAGCTGGACGCCGGTGACGCCGCCGATGGTGAACAGGAAGATGAAGCCCAGCGCCCACAGCATCGGCGTCTTGAACGAAATCGACCCGCCCCACATCGTCGCGATCCAGGAGAAGATCTTCACGCCTGTCGGCACCGCGATGACCATGGTGGCGAAGACGAAATAGCGCTGCGTGTCGAGCGACAGGCCGGTCGTGTACATGTGGTGCGCCCACACGATGAAGCCGACGGCGCCGATCGCCACCATGGCATAGGCCATACCGAGATAGCCGAACACCGGCTTCCTCGAGAAGGTCGAGATGACGTGACTGATGATGCCGAAGCCCGGCAGGATCAGGATGTACACTTCAGGGTGACCGAAGAACCAGAACAGGTGCTGGAACAGGATCGGGTCGCCGCCGCCGTCGGGCGCAAAGAAGGTGGTACCGAAATTGCGGTCGGTGAGCAGCATGGTGATGCCGCCGGCCAGGACCGGCAACGACAGCAGGAGCAGGAAGGCGGTGATCAGCACCGACCAGGCAAACAGCGGCATCTTGTGCAGCGTCATGCCAGGCGCGCGCATGTTGAAGATGGTGGTGATGAAGTTGATGGCGCCGAGGATCGACGACGCACCGGCAATGTGGATCGACAGGATCGCCAGATCCATGGCCGGCCCGGGCTGGCCCGAGGTCGAAAGCGGCGGATAGAGCGTCCAGCCGCCACCGACGCCAAAGGCGCCCGGCGCGCTCGGCACGAACATCGAGGTGAGCAGCAGGATGAAGGCCGGCGGCAGCAGCCAGAAGGAGATGTTGTTCATGCGCGGGAACGCCATGTCGGGCGCGCCGATCATGATCGGAACCATCCAGTTGGCGAAACCGCCGATCAGCGCCGGCATGACCATGAAGAAGATCATGATCAGGGCGTGCGCGGTGGCGAAGGCATTGTACATGCTCTTGCCGCCGTCGATCGCGGCGTCACCGTTCATGCCATAGACCATCTGCGCCAGGCCGCTGAATATCTGGATGCCAGGCTCCTGCAACTCCATGCGGATGGCGACAGACAAGGCACCGCCGATGATGCCGGCCATGATCGCGAAGATCAGGTAGAGCGTGCCGATGTCCTTGTGGTTGGTCGAATAAACCCAGCGGACCCAGCCGTGATAAGGCTTGTGGTCGTGCCCGTCGTGAGCTGCAGCGTCTGCCATGTTCCGCTCCGTTCCCTAAATCTTGCTAACCCGCGGCATCAGTTGCCGGCGGACGCTACCTTGTTCTGGCCGTCGACCTCGGCCATCAGCGTCTTGTTGGCGCCGGGCAGATCGGTCTTGGCTGCCGCCAGCCAGGTCTTGAACTGCGCATCGGAGACGACGCGGATGGCGATCGGCATGAAGGCATGGTCCTTGCCGCAGAGCTGCGAGCACTGGCCGTAAAAAATACCTTCCTTCTCCGCCTTGAACCAGGTCTCGTTGGTGCGGCCCGGAATGGCATCGATCTTGATGCCGAACGACGGCATGGCAAAGGAGTGGATCACGTCGGTCGCGGTGACGAGCACGCGGGTCATGGTGTTGACCGGCACCACCAGTTCATTGTCGACCGCGAGCAGGCGCGGATAAACCTTGCGGTCCTCCTTGCCGGCGGCGGCGCGGTCGGTGTCCTGAAGGATCGCGGAATTGAAGGAGAGCGTGTTTTCGGTCTGGTACTCGTAGTCCCAGTTCCACTGGTTACCGGTCGCCTTGACGGTCAGCTTCGCTTCTTCCGGCGGCGTGTATTGCGCGGTCAGCAGCTGGAACGAGGGAATTGCCAGGCAAAGCAGGATGACGACCGGACCGACAGTCCAGATCACCTCGATCAGCGTATTGTGGCTGGTCTTGGACGGAACCGGGTTCGCGCTCGCACGGAATCTGACGATGCAATAAGCGAGGAGAAGCAGCACCAGGATGGTGATCGGAACGATGAACCACATCGTGTAGTTCCCGAACCACTCGATCTGCCGCATCATGTCGGTCGCCGGCGCCTGGAAGGTTGTCTCCCAGTTCTTGGGCTGGTCGGCATGGGCGGATGCGCCGGCGAAAAACGTGACAGCGGCACAAGCACTTAGAAACTTGGCACTTGCTGGAACCTTGGCGTTTGCCAGGAAATTTCTCATCGCCCTCATCGTCTCCCAGTTCCTCGCTGCGGTACCCACGAGAATAACGAACAATGCCGGGACGGGAATCCCGACAGTTTCAAGCTGGTTCAAACCATACTCTTTTTCCCTCCGCAAGAAAGGAGCGGACGAAACCGTGCGGCATTTTTGCGCGCAAGCCCGGATATGCCTTTGGAGGCAGCCGCGGCAGCACCGAATCGCCTACAGTGAGCCCGCAGCAGCATTCCCGCGGGCCGCAGGTGCCGAACGTCGCAATTCGGGCGAAATTGGCAGGGAAAAGCGCCCAATTGGCTTTTTCGGGGCAGACCTGGTGCGGTCTCGTCCTTTACTTGGCTTTGGCGCGGCTTAAAGTGCCGTGATTCGCAATGGAGCCGTCATGAATTACTGGCTTTCGAGAAACTCTCGGTTTTCGAGAAACTGGGCGAAGGTCATCTTTTTCGCCGCCCTGTCTGGCATCGGCTTGTCCGCGATCGTGTCCGGCACGGCGAACGCCGCGCAGCCGAGCGGCACCGTGCGCTCGACACATGGCGCATGGTCGATCATCTGCGACACGCCGGCCGGTGCCACCTCGGAACAATGCGTGATGATGCAGAACGTCGTCGCCGAGGACCGTCCGGAGATGGGACTGTCGGTCGTGGTGCTGCGCACCGCCGACAACAAGGCGGAGATCCTGCGCGTGCTGGCGCCGCTCGGCGTGCTTTTGCCCAACGGGCTCGGCCTCAATGTCGACGGCAAGGATATCGGCCGCGCCTATTTCGTGCGCTGCTTCCAGGACGGCTGCTATGCCGAGGTGATCCTCGAAAAGCCGCTTCTCGACACGCTGAAGACCGGCACGTCGGCCACCTTCATCGTTTTCCAGACCCCGGAAGAAGGTATCGGCATCCCGGTCGACCTCAAGGGCTTTGCCGACGGCTTCGCCGCCCTCCCCTGAAAGCCCGGCGACATCACCGGCTTCAACCAGAAGTGACTTCGACGGGCTGCTGGCAAACCGCTTTTGTCGTTACAATGCGGCAGAGCGATTGTCTCGGCGTGCCTTCGCGCCTACATCGTGGCAAAGACCCATTCCTCCTGTGAACGGATGCGCCATGAACAGCCTGATCGGCCAATTCGACATTTCAGACGATCGCATCAAGCGGATCGTCGCCGATACCATCAACGGCGCCGATGACGGCGAACTGTTCCTCGAATACAGCGAGAGCGAAGCGCTGATGTTCGACAATGGCCGCCTGAAGACCGCCAACTTCAACACCGACCAGGGGTTTGGCCTGCGTGCGGTTGCCGGCGAAGCCAGCGGCTATGCGCATTCCAGCGACCTCTCCGAAGCGTCGCTGCTGCGCGCGGCCGATGCCGTTTCAACCGTCAAGGGCGGTTATTCCGGCACGCTTGCCGCCGCACCGGCCCGCACCAACCGCCATCTCTATGGCGAAGAGAACCCGATCCCCTCGCCCTCCTTCGAGGCCAAGGCAAAGCTCTTGCAGGAAATCGACGCCTGGCTGCGCGCCGAGGATCCGCGCGTGCGGCAGGTTTCGGCATCGCTCGCCGCATCCTGGCAGCATGTCGAGATCGTGCGCGCCGATGGCCAAATGGTGCGCGATATCCGCCCGCTGGTCCGCATCAACGTCTCCGTCGTGGTCGGCGATGGCGACCGCCAGGAGAGCGGCTCCTACGGCATGGGTGGCCGCAAGGCGTTTGGCGAATTCCTGGTCGAGGACAGCTGGAAGCACGCCGCCAAGGAGGCGCTCAGGCAAGCTCTGGTCAATCTCGAGGCCATACCGGCCCCGGCCGGCACTTTCGACATCGTCTTGTCTAGCGGCTGGCCGGGCGTCATGCTGCACGAGGCCGTCGGCCATGGGCTGGAAGGCGATTTCAACCGCAAGAAGACCTCGGCCTTCGCCGGCCTGCTCGGCCAGCAGGTCGCCGCCAAAGGGGTCACCGTCGTCGACGACGGCACCATGCCCGAACGGCGCGGCTCGCTGACCGTCGACGATGAAGGCACACCTTCGGCCCGCAATGTGCTGATCGAGGATGGCAAGCTGGTCGGCTACATGCAGGATCGCCAGAATGCCCGGCTGATGGGCATGAAGGCGACCGGCAACGGCCGCCGCGAAGGCTATGCCCACCAGCCGATGCCGCGCATGACCAACACCTATATGACGGCGGGCGACATGGAGCCGGACGAAATCATCGCCTCGGTCAAGAACGGCATCTATGCCGTCTCGTTCGGCGGCGGCCAGGTCGACATCACATCGGGCAAATTCGTGTTCGGCTGCACCGAGGCCTACATGATCGAGAACGGCAAGGTGACGCAGCCGATCAAGGGCGCGATGCTGATCGGCAACGGTCCGGACGCCATGCACCGCGTCTCGATGATCGGCAACGACATGAAGCTCGACACCGGCATCGGCATGTGCGGCAAGGCCGGACAGGGCGTGCCCGTCGGCGTCGGCCAGCCGCATCTGCGCATGAACCAGATGACGGTGGGCGGCACCAGGGTTTGATAAGAACAGTCGACGAGCTTACTCGCCCATCTGAGTTGCCCTAAAGCCAGGATGCCGGCGATTTCGGCAGACGACGGTCGGGGTCGACGACCTCCAGGCGCGGCGCGCCATCCTCGTTCCAGCGCCAGAGCGCAACGCAGGTGCCGCCGGGCGACATGAAGGACGGATAGATCACGCCGTTCACCCCATCGGCAAGCAGGCGATCCCGCAGCTTGTGGGTCTCGGGC
>NZ_RZRK01000230.1:0-7992 GCF_003997835.1 Mesorhizobium sp. M7A.F.Ca.CA.004.12.1.1 | reverse complement strand
GCGATGCGCGTTACCGCGACATTGCTTCCGCGCACCGCGCCCGGGCGGCAATGATCGTGTGCTCGACCGCGCTGATCAGTCTTGCCCGCAAGATGGAGGAGCGCTGGGACATCCCGTTCTTCGAGGGCTCCTTCTATGGCATCTCCGACACATCGCAAGCTCTTCGCAACCTTGTCAGGCTGCTGGTGAGGAAGGGCGCCGATCCGGAGATCCTCGAGCGCACGGAGACGCTGATCGCGCAGCAGGAGGCGATCGCGTGGAAGAAACTCGAATCCTACCGGCAAAGGCTCCAAGGCAAGCGCGTGCTGCTCAACACAGGCGGTGTGAAGTCCTGGTCGGTTGTCCGTGCGCTGATGGAGATCGGAATCGAGATCGTCGGCACCTCGGTCAAGAAATCTACGGTGCAGGACAAGGAGCGCATCAAACAAGTTCTCAAGCACGACAAGCATATGTTCGAATACATGGCTGCGCGCGAGCTGTACGCCATGCTCTCTGAACACAGGGCCGATATCATGCTGTCGGGCGGTCGCACGCAATTCATTGCGCTCAAGGCCAAGACGCCCTGGCTCGATATCAACCAGGAGCGCCAGCACCCTTATGCCGGCTATGCCGGCATGGTGGAACTCGTACGCCAGATCGACCTCGCCATTCACAATCCGGTCTGGTCTCAGGTGCGCCAGCCGGCCCCGTGGGATTGCCAGCCTGATCTAAAAGACGAACTGCCATGCACGAAGAAGGAGTCCGGGCACCTGTTCGATGAATTCGCCGGCGCGACGGCACACGAGTTCAGCGAGTGTTGAGGCGACCGATGGCCCGCATCCTTCCCCAGACCAAATCCGCGGCGGTGAACCCGCTGAAGTCGTCGCAGCCGCTGGGTGCCGCCTTTGCCTTTCTTGGGGTCGACGGCGCGATGCCGCTGTTCCACGGCAGCCAGGGATGCACAAGCTTCGCGCTCGTGCTCTTCGTACGGCACTTCAAAGAAACGATTCCATTGCAGACAACAGCGATGGATGAGGTGGCGACCATCCTCGGCGCTGCCGACCATCTTGAAGAAGCCATCCTCAACCTCAAGAACCGCACGAAGCCAAAGCTGATCGGGGTGTGCACGACCGCGCTGGTGGAGACGCGTGGCGAAGATTGCGCGAGTGATATTGCGAACATCAAGCTGAAGCACACGCAAGAGCTTGCGGGTACGGAGGTCGTGCTGGCCAACACGCCGGATTTTGACGGCGCGATCGAAGAGGGCTGGGCCAAGGCAGTCACCGCAATGATCAAAGGGATTACAGGCTCGGGCGAACGTGCGCGGCAGCCGAAGAAGATCGCGATCCTGCCCGGATGCAACCTCACTGTCGCCGACATCGAGCATATGCGTGACATGGTTGAAAGCTTTGGGCTCAAGCCGGTTATTCTGCCCGACATTTCAGGCTCGCTCGACGGTACGGTTCCTGACCGCTGGGTAGCGACCACATACGGCGGCACCAGCGTCGAAGACATTCGCGAGTTGGGCACGGCCATGCAATGCATCGCCATCGGTGAGCACATGCGCCGCCCGGCGAAAGCGCTGCACGGGTTGACCGGCGTGCCTTACGTGTTGTTCCAGTCACTGACTGGGCTGCAGGACACGGACCGCTTCGTGTCGCTGCTGTCTGCGATTTCGGGCGCGGCGGTACCGGCCCGCGTGCGCCGGCGCCGGGCGCAATTGCAGGACGCGATGCTCGACGGACATTTCCATTTCGGCGGCAAGAAAATTGCCATCGCTGCCGAACCAGACCAGCTGTTCCAACTTGCGACCTTCTTTGCTGGCCTCGGCTCCGAGATAGCCGCGGCCGTCACAACGACCGACAGGTCTAAAATTCTCGAGAAAGTCCCGGCGGTTTCGGTTCAGATCGGCGATCTCGGCGATCTGGAAAGTCTTGCCGTCGGTGCTGACCTGCTTGTCACGCATTCGCACGGGCGCCAAGCATCGGAGCGGCTCCGAATTCCGCTCATGCGCATCGGGTTCCCGGTCTTCGATCGACTAGGCAGCCAGCACAAGCTCGCAATTCTCTATCAGGGCACCCGCGACATGATCTTCGAGGTCGCCAGCATCTTCCAGGCCAACCAACACGCGCCCACTCCTGAGGCGCTTGATCCACTCCGTAATCGAGAAATATCACGATGAACGCTGTTCGCCGCCTCTCGCTGGTCAGTAGTGAGGTTTTCGCCCCGATGCCTGAACGACGTAAGGGCGCATTGCGCGTTGCGATCGCCACTCAGGACATGCAGGACCTCAACGCCCATTTCGGGTCGGCCAGGCGCTTTGCTGTCTACGACGTGACGCGCGAGGAATGGAATCTCGTAGAAGCCGTGGCCTTCGATGACGTGTCCGATGAAAGCGGGGAGCATCGGGCCGAGCGCGATGATCGCATCACGCCAAAGGTGGATGCGCTCAAGGGCTGTCAGATCCTGTTTTGTCTGGCAATTGGCGGCCCTTCGGCAGCCAAGCTTGTCGCGGCAAAAATCCACCCGATCAAAGTGGCGGAGCCCCAATCGATCCCACAGGTGCTCTTGCGCACGCAGATGATGCTCAGGACGTGTCCTCCGCCTTGGCTGCGCAAGGTGCTGGCGCGAGCGGGCATTGCCGAAAAGAAACCGTCCTTCGAGGACGAGGACTGAAAAGAGGAGGACGCCAATGCCTGACCCCGCAATCCCCCCAGCTGTCGCCGAAGACGAGGCGGCTCTTTGCACCCCGTTCGTCAAATGCCTCGTGCGGCTGATCCGTTCTCAGGATTCCTATGGCTCGTGGGAACGCAAAGCGGACGCTGAGCTGCTGGGCGACTTCATCATTACCAAGGAACAGCGCCGAGGGATCCCAATCATCGGAGATCCCGATCCCGACGTGCTGTGGAGGCTCGACAAGTACTACGCCGCCATCGGGCTTGCGATCGAGGAGCGCTGCGGCCTTATGGCATCGCCGATGATCCAGGTGAGCCATGAGGGTTTTGGTCGGGTGCTTTTCACGACCGGACGGCTGGTCGTTTTGTCCAAAACGCTGCGCGATGTCCACCGGTTTGGCTTCGAGACGCTCCTGAAGCTCGCCACGGCCGGTACGAAGCTGGTCGACGATGCGATTTCAGTCATCGAAACCTTTCCCCACGTGGCGCTGGCATGATGGGCGCGATTTTCGAGAAAGGCCATCATGACGGACCCGAGAAACTATGTTGGCCAGTCCCCTCGATCCAGGGACTCGAGGCCGACCAGGTTGTTGGGGTATCGCCGATGAAGAAGCCGCTGGTCCTGATCTGCTCGCAAGATGCCGAGTTCTATCTGCTCTACAGCCACATACTGGAGGTTGACGGTTTCAGCAGTGAGACGGCAGACGGCGCGAAGGCTGCGCTGGCCTTGGCCGAACAACGGGAGCTTCAGGCCGTAGTGCTGGATTGCGACCCAGCCAGCATAAACGGGTCCGCAATTTGCGCCCACCTCAAGCGGGAACCGCGCACCACCGACCTGCCTATCATCGCCCTGATCGCGCCTGGCGCCGAGCACCAGCACCTCGATCTCTTGAAGGCAGGCGTTGAGAGCTTTGTGCGGCCGGTGGCTCCGGCCAAGCTGCTCGACTGCCTGCGGGCGAGGCTCGGGCTGACCAAGCGTGGTCCGAACGGGGTTGAAAACGACAGTTGGATTTGTTGTGGAGGCCTGGAGATGAAGCTCGATGCCCATCGGGTTCGCGGTAATGGCCACGACATCCATCTCGGACGGATCGATTTCAACGTGCTGCGGCTTATGATTGAGGCCCCCGGCAAGGTCTTCAGCCGGGACGAGCTTATCGGGGCGGCCTGGCTGCCCAACATTCATGTCGGTGCACGCACCGTCGATGTCCATATCAGCCGAATCAGGAGGGCGCTGAAAACGGCCTTGCCCGGCAGCGTCATTCGCACCGTCAGGTCGGCCGGCTACTCGCTCGAGAAGCCGGACGACTGAAATCGGTGATCGAACGTGGTGCCGCTCTCTCTTCCTCCTGAGAGCGGTGTTGCCGCTTTGAGGCGCTCCTAACGAAGACCAGGAGAAGCAGGCAAATGGAATTTAAAAGCATATTCAGTGTGACGGGTGCTGATCATTCTGATGAGGACCTCACAACAGCTGCCGGACTGTGTGCCGAGGTCGGCGCGCACCTATCGGTACTCATTATACCGCCTCCATTGCTCTTGATGTCGTCTCCGCCCCCCGAATGGAATACAGGACGTGCACAGGCAATTGCAGTACCGAACTATCGATTTCAGCAAATCGAGAAATTTTCACAGGACGTGACCAGAATGGAAAGACGGTCCGCGGATATCCTCAAAAGGCTGAAAGCTATGTCGCTTTCCTGTGACGTTGACACCGACTATTGCGATCCGGCTAGCCTCGGTGAAGTGGCACGACAGCGGGCGCTCTGCGCTGACCTGACGATCGTTGGAGGAGACCTCCTCAACGATGAGACTCTCGGACCTCCTGTTGTCAACGGCTGCTTGTTCGATAGCGGAAAGCCGGTGCTCATCGTGCCGAAGGGCGTTAAGGCGACGCTGTCGCCTCGACGCGTGCTGGTCGGCTGGGATTCGCGTGTAGAGGCCTCGCGTGCGGTTCGGGAAGCTCTTAGTATCCTATCCGCTGCCAAGGAAGTCTGTGTCGCTATGGTCGATCCAAAGGCGCAAAACAACGGGAAAGGCGCGCAGTCTGGAGCTGACATCGCTGCCTATCTTACTCGGCACGGTGCTCGGGTCTCCGTTGACCTGCTTAAGAGCGCCGGCAAATCGGCGGGCACAGTGCTGACCCAGCACGCGAACGACATCTGTGCTGACATGATGGTTATGGGTGCTTATGGCAGCCGTGGGCTGCGTGAGCGGATTTTCGGCGGTCCGCCGAGCTGGAGCTTTGGGAAGACCACATTGCCGCTGTTTTTGGCTCGCTGATCAGCTCCGTAGGAACACCGATCAGGTCGTAGGACCGCCAACCAGTCCGAAGTCGTCGTCGGTTACCGGTCGGATTGCGGAGACATGGCTGGATCCGCGAACATCTTGCGACGCTTGTCAGAGCCAAACCGGACGCCTCGACTGCTTCACGACGCTCTCGTGAACCAACTCGTGCGAGATCGTCCGCAACGGGCAGTAAAGACGAACGGCTGCAGCAGACCGCAGCCAAGCCACAGGGCGGGTGTACCAGGAGACCCCGCCTCGTGCGCGAACCCTGTTGGAAGGCCCCTTATCAGTACCCGGACGCGCGTCAAATCGGCGGCTGTCCCTGTCAGCCTGCGGTGTGCAAGGGCCGCTGCCGCGGAGCTTCCCCTGCCCGATCGTCGGGCGTGCGACAATGTCGGATTCCAGACGAGCTGGAACTGCGCGAACTCGTTGGTTTGACAGGTCTTTATCCGGCACGCCGCATGCATGGGAGTCTCCGAAAGCATTAAGAGCCGTTATCCATGGTTACGCCCCTCGAAAGAAAGAGCCGCTTCCGTCGTGGCAGGGAAACAGCCACTCCTGGGGTGGAGGCCGGCGCTAGAAGCCGCCGTAAGATCCGGAAGAGCCGCGCGACAGCATCACACACTTTCCTTCTGCTCTTGGGTTCGGATCACGCCGCGCCGCTGTCGATGCCGCCGACATTGAGCCCAAGACCTGGAAGGCGGCACACGCTTTTGCTGTCCTCTCAGTCGGGACCGCGGCTCAAGCATGCCTGTGAGGTTCGCATTGCTCAATGCCCGGCAATCGACGTCAACATGCCGCTGAGTTGGAAAACACTCCTAGAGGAGTAAGGATAAGTGGACCTCTTTTGTATTGGTGTGGGTGCTGGACCATCTAATTTGAGCCTTGCGTGTCAGATACAGGAAGAGATTGCGCAAGGGGCACTGTTCCTGGACCGGGAGGTCGATTTCCGAGGACATCCAGGCAGCGCTTTCGATTGCGCGGAGCTCCAGGTCGGCCACTTCCAGGATCTGGTTACTCTGGTCAATCCGCGATCAGCCTACACATTCGTAAACTACCTCCACGAGAACGGGCGTCTTTACAATTTCCTCAATGCGCAATTTCACGGGGTGCTTAGAGCCGAGTTCGCCCAATATCTCAACTGGGCGTTCCAGAAGAATCCGCTTGTCCGTGGCGGCGAGGCCGTTCGCGAAATCCGCTTTGACGGCGAGTTTCGCGTGCGGACGGACAACGCGGTCCTTGATGCAAGAAACCTCGTCATCGACATAGGCAAGCAGGCGCAAATTCCGCCTCAGTTTCATGGCTGGACTGGACCCAACCTGTTCCACTCATCTGAGTTGGCCCACATCAATCCTGAGGTGCAAAAAAAGCATGTCTGCGTTGTTGGCGGCGGACAGTCGGGAGCCGAGCTGCTACTGCACCTTGTCGGCCGGCCGAAAGAACGGCGGCCCGCGGCGATCACATGGGTCTTGACGCGCGAGATGCCTTTCGACGACCACGCGTTCACAAACGGGCTGTTCACGCCATGCTTCTCGGATCGTTTTGCTGCGATGAGCGAGGTGCATCGACAGCTGTTCCTGCGGCGTTTCGCGCTTGCCTCCGAGGGCATTTCAGAAAGCAAGTTGCGCGCGGTCTATCAGGCGCTCTACCACCACGCCTTTCTCGAGCCACACCAATGCGAGATCACATTGCGGCCAAGTTGCAACGTGTCGCGCTGCATCAATGCCGGAGCAGGGCACAGGCTCACGCTGCAACGCGGCTTGGACAACATCGGAGAAGTAACCGCCGATATCGTCATCCTGGCCACCGGGTACGAGAAACCGCTGCCGGGTTTCCTAGAACCGATCGCAGATCGCCTCGAACAGATCGGCAATGAGCTCGCCATCGGCGAGGATTTTTCGGTGTACTGGGACGGACCGCGAGACCGACGCCTTTTCGTTCAGAACGCCTGCCTTGGACAGCGCGGGCTGGCTGATCCGAACTTTGGGCTGCTGGCCTGGCGAGCGCGCCGCATCCTTGACAGCCTTCTGCGGCGCGCGCCATGCGCCAATCCCGAGCATCTAGGGTTCATCAACCGTCCCTTGACGGAGTGCTGGCCCGACCTCGGAGTCGAACAAATGGGCAGCGGGATATGATTCGTCGATATTGATGATCGGCGGTGGCATTCAGGAAAGATTTCCGCCTCTGGCGGCAAAAGCGGGACGAGCAATATTCCTACGGCGTCAGATCGCTCTGCTCGCGCTTGAGCAAGGTAGCGTCGCGCGACTCCTGCTTGGCGTGAAACAGCAAAGGGCATTCAATCACGATGCAGCTTTACGTGCTGTCGGGCTCAACGCCACGTGGATCGAGCCCAACGCCGCCGTTGGCAACCGCGACGCGAATTATGACGCCGGGCCACATGCGGCGGTGGCTGCAAGGGTACCGAGCCTCTCCCGCACTTTCGACCCCATCGCCGAAGTGCGACTACTCCAGGACGCCGAAGCCGGTCTTATCGCCAGCGGGCCAGCCAAACTCTCACCTTCCTAAACGGCAGCCGCTAAGGTGAGCCGTCGAAAGCCGACATTCAGGTTAACGTCAGCTGGCCGTGTTAGGGCTCGCTTATTCAAGGCGGTACCGGCGCTTGCCGAAGCTAAGAAGGGTTGGCATGCCCTTTGCCGTGCTTGATGTGCGGCAACACGGTGAGAGCTCCGCTGAAGCAAGCGAGAGGGAGCAATGCCCTCGAGACCGTGTCCGATTTTGACTGGAAAATATTCCGCGACAAAAGAGACGAAAGGTGTGGAATGACTTTGGACACCAAGATGGAACTGCGTATGGGGTCCCCGGCTCCTGCGCTGAAAGTGGAGAACTGGCTGCGTGGCGAGCCCCTCACGAGCCTTCGGCCCGGCAAGGTCTACCTCGTTGAATTTTGGGCGACTTGGTGCCGACCATGTGTCCACGCCATGCCCCATTTGATCGAACTGCAGGAGAAATATAAAGACAGCGGATTTGAGATTATCGGAGTCGCAGCTTGCGAAAAGGCTGCAACCGCGGACGAAGCGCGGACCAACGTGGATGC
>NZ_RZRK01000022.1:0-17376 GCF_003997835.1 Mesorhizobium sp. M7A.F.Ca.CA.004.12.1.1 | reverse complement strand
CATCGTGCCGCCGAACTGCCTGTCTGGCTGCACAGATACAATTGGCATCGTCCACATGGCAGCCTAAAGTCAAAAACGCCTATCAGTCGCCTCGCCCTGATCGAGGACAACCTGTTGAAGCTCCACAACTAGGTCGTCCAGCATCACAGTGAACCGCGTACGTAGTATTTTGTCGTAGGCGGCATTCTGGATAGCCGGATACGGGCTCTTCACCCGCTGCACCACCGATTGCGGGATGATGTCGCGAGAAACATTCACGGATTTCGTGAAAAAAGTGTACCCGCCGAAGAGCCCTACTCGCGGGGGCGGTGCAGCACCACCTCGGTGTCACTGCTCGTGTTCATGCGATGGACTAGGCCGGCCAGCTGTTGACGCAGCTCGCGGTAGTTGTAAGTCTCACCCGTGTAGACGAGCACCAAGTCAGGTCGGCCATCCCCCTGGAGCATCCTCGGCTGGCGGCCGCCCTGGATATCGATGATTGCCAGGCGGTGGTGTCCCAGCGCCGCAGGCCCGCCGATCCAAGTCCCCTCGTCGTCCGGACCGTGGTTCGCTATGGTGGCCGTCATATCGGCAAGCTCCCTTCGCGCATCGGGACCTCCGAGGTCTCGATTGAAGTCGATCCATTCACAGATGCCGCACAGGTTATGTCGCCGCATTTGGGCGAAGCAGATATAAGGCCAGTGGGAAACCATCGAGGCAAAGTGACGGATCTAGCCCAGCTACGATCCGCATCCGACATTGTCGGACATCGGACAGCACCGCGATTCGCTGCATAGGAAGCCTGGAGTCGCGATTTCCCCTGGGGGAATCAGCGCATGAAAGGAGAGCTGGGTCGTGTCTGCCGAAATGAGAAATTGCTCCCCCTTATTGCATCACCGAGGAATGTTACCCAGCGCGATAGACGGACATGCCCTATCTCCCCCCGTTGCAGCTGAGGGAGATAGGGGCCAGCTCTTCATTCAACCCTCATGGAGGATGATCAGCCCAGCCATTTCCATGCGCCGGCCTTCACAAGCCGTGCACCATTCAGGTTCTTTTCCTTGAAGCGCGACGATCCTTGTCAGACGTCGCAACACTTGCTGCCGAGAGCACGAGCTCTTCCTCGAGCATGCCTTGATCTGCGCCTCGAACGGCTCGCACATGCTGGGTTTCAACGACTTCGCAGAGGTTGATATTCTGCAGTGACTTCGTCTCGCTGCTGCACGGCATTGACGCTGGGAGCCATGCTCGCGTGGCGCAATTGTGCTGAAGCCGGTGCCCACGGCAACGTTTCTTAACCCGCCCCAGATCCTGGCGTTTGGCTATTTCCGACATTCGTGTCCGGCTTCGGACAAAGGCCGGGTTTGCCGAACGGAGTCGCACCCAATTTCCAGTGCTGCTTGAGCAATAATATCGACCGGCATTACTGCACAACACGAAAGTTGCTGCAAAAACCGAAGTGAACCCAAGGCATCGGGTCAATTGGCATGGCGCTTGCGACTCGGTCGAT
This sequence comes from Mesorhizobium sp. M7A.F.Ca.CA.004.12.1.1, assembly GCF_003997835.1. Lineage (NCBI taxonomy): Bacteria > Pseudomonadati > Pseudomonadota > Alphaproteobacteria > Hyphomicrobiales > Phyllobacteriaceae > Mesorhizobium > Mesorhizobium sp. M7A.F.Ca.CA.004.12.1.1. Next base: position 15,887 of record NZ_RZRK01000022.1, on the reverse strand, counting down.
AGAACGCAGTCAAAATCACGGTTGCAGACCATGCCTACCTCTCAAAGCTCGATAAAGCACGCGAGCAAAATTCCCCGTCTCCGCGGAAGCTCGTCGCCGTTAAACGTGCCTGCTCGGGGGCGGTCTTGCACAAGACCGGTCCGAGGCAACCACGCCAAGGCGCGAGGCTGCCGGAACTGTCGACCGAAGTCGATGCCGCTTCAGTTTAACCGAAAAATGCACCGTACCACTTTGGCCTGGAAGCAAATCAATGACCTATAGAAAGAACGTTCCTCTCGTGACCTTTCGCACGCGTGTTCGCGATGAGTCGATCGGGGGGCCAAATCCTTATCAGTGGGAGAACAAGACCTCCGACGATTATTTCGGGGGCAAGCGCATCATCCTGTTCTCGCTGCCTGGCGCCTTCACCCCGACCTGCTCGACCTTCCAACTGCCCGATTTCGAAAAACTCTATGATCAATTTCTGGAACTGCGAATTGACGCGATCTACTGCGTCTCGGTCAACGATGCTTTCGTCATGAATGCGTGGGGAAAGTCCTTGGGGCTGCAGAAGATCGAGCTGATCCCAGACGGGTCGGGCGAGTTCACGCGCAAAATGGGCATGCTGGTCGCGAAGGACAATCTGGGCTTTGGCATGCGCTCCTGGCGATACGCCGCTCTGATCGACGATGGCGTGGTGGAGCAGTGGTTCGAGGAGGAAGGCTTCTGTGACAACTGCGAGACGGACCCCTATGGCGTTTCATCCCCGCAAAACGTTCTCGACAAATTGAAGGCGGCGGCATGACCCAGAAGTGGAAAGTCTCACACAACCCAAGCACACACTAGAGCCTCCTCGGCAGATCACGGTTCAACATGCATCTCTCAGCAAGCCTGCTTCAACGCCAGAAGCAACGTATGGTCTTATCGCCTCAAGCCATTGAAGCTATTCGCTTGCTGCGATTGACGCATACTGAACTCCATCAGCTCGTGCAGCAGGCACTCGAGAAGAACCCCGTTTTGAAGCCTGACCCGTTTGACGACGATTCGCCGCTGCCAGGGGTGGATCAGCGGAGCAGTCAAAGCAGAAGCGAAATCGGCGAATCGCCCATTGGCGGGCCGTCTGGCGGGCGCGGGCAATGGAAGTCGCAACGCAGTAGCGGCAACGATCGACCTGCCGTCGAGGAGTTTACCGCCCACACCGAAACATTGCACGACCATGTCGCCCGCCAGGTCGCCCTCAACCCGTTCACCCCCCAGGAGCGGCTGATTGCCGGACAGCTCGCCGCTCATCTGGAGGACACTGGCTATCTTCAGGTAAACCTTTTCGATCTGGCCAGGACGTTAAACGTTCGGCAAGCTGATGTGGAACGGGTCATCGGAATCTTGCAGCAATTTGATCCGCCGGGCATTTTTGCGCGAACTCTCAGCGAATGCCTGGAGATTCAGCTGCGCCAGCAAGACCGGTTCGACCCGGCTATGGCAGCTTTGGTCGCCAATCTCGAGATGCTTGCACGGGGGGATTTTCAGGGATTGAAGCAGCGTTGCGGAGTCGACGAGGAGGATCTCCTCGACATGAGGAACGAAATCCGCGCGCTCGATCCCAAGCCTGGAGACCGGTTCCAGTCCGGGACGCCGGAAACCATCGTACCGGACGTCTGGGTAATGCCCAAGTCCGAAGGTGGATGGCGGGTGGAGCTTGATCCGGCCACGCTGCCCAAAGTGTTGATCAACCACACCTATGTCGCCGAAATCTCGCAGCTGACCAAGCAAAATCCGGAAGGCAAAGCGTTTCTCGACAATTGCCAGGAAAAAGGGAACTGGCTGATCAGCAGTCTCAAGCAGCGCGCTAAGACGATCCTTAAGGTTGCGACCGAAATCGTGCGCCAGCAGGATGCCTTTTTTACACACGGCGCCGCCCATCTGCGGCCTCTCTGTCTCAAAAATGTCGCTGACGAGATCGGCATGCACGAGTCGACGGTAAGCCGGGTGACTTCGAACAGGTACATGTTGACTCCGCGCGGGGTGTTCGAGCTGAAGTATTTTTTCGCTGCGCCAATCGCATCCTGCGAGGGCGGCGATGCGCACTCCGCCAAAGCTGTCTGCCATCGGATCAAGGCAATCATAGCCGAAGAATCGCTCGACAAGGTACATTCCGACGAAGACATCGTTGCTCAACTCAAGGAGACCGGCATCGATGTCGCTCGCCGTACCGTCACCAAATATCGCGAGGCGATGAACATCCCTTCCTCCATACGACGGCGCCGCGATAAGCGTTTGTCCGCAGCTGCGATCAAGCGAAGTGACTAACCGACATTCGTGGTCGGCGAGAGGCGACTCTCAACTTCCTCCGGGCCGAAGCAGCTTTCGAAGTCATGGCATTCCCCGCAACTGGGTGCTGTGCATGACGAAAAGCCTTCGGCCTCACACAGCTTGCGGTAAAAGTACTTTTTCCATTTCATGTTTTCTGTGTTGCCTGCCGCCAGCGCGGGAAAATGTCTGGCAAGCAGGCGGCTGAGCTCAGCGCGATTTGAGAGGCCAAGATCCCGCCAAAGATGGTCCATGCGCATCGCACGCCGGGCGATGATCTTGGCCAAGCGGGCGCTCGCCGGGTCGGCCGGCGCAGCATGCGCTAGCAGCAGCCGGCGTAGCAGTTCCTCTTCCAGTTCCGGCTCGGGCTCGCTCAACTCCTCCAAAGCGAATACGCTGCTGGAGGTAGACGGGAAAGTTGCGGCCAAGACATCACGCAATTCGACAGACGAAAGGCCTGTCCCCTCCGTCGCCAACACCTCGCCCGCCTGGACCTCCTCAAGCGAACGTGAATGTACGCAGGGCAGCACATGCTGATCGAAGCTCCTCCCTAGCTCGGACCCACGCCATTGCGCGCTGGATAGGCAGCCATCATCGTAACGGCCGGCTTCAGCTTCCGGCATGACAAAGCGCCTTGTTGACCGCAGGGATGATCTTGTCGCCCCAGAGCTCGATCTGGCGCAGCATCGTCTTTTGGTCGAAGTCGCCCAATTGAGTCTGAACTGCGATCTGGTCCGGTTTCAAGATATCGATCTCTTCCAGCAGGCGATCAATCACGCGATTTACGCTGCCAATCGGCAAATTTTTGCGCATGGTCTCGAAGGACAGATCCTGCTGGGTCGGTGTCTCCTGCAGCAGGTAGCCATCGTGGCTCTGTTGGCGACGCTGATGCAGGGCTTCAGAAAGCCGGCGCTGGAAGCGGGCATTGTCGAGATAGCTGTTGATCTCCAACTCGTCGTGGCTGGCATAGCAGCAGCGCAGCAGCGATATCTTGACGTCGGTGACGTTCTTTTCCTCGGATGCCGCCGCCCTCTCGACTGATTCACGCAGTGTGGTCAAAGTCTCTAAGCCGTCGTGGAAGGCTGTGACAAAAAAATTGTGCCCCTCGCGGTAGGCCCGAGCCATCCGTGCGGCTCCGCCAGCGATCCAGATAGGCGGCGTCGGCTGCTGGACTGTGCGGACCGAAATCGCTGTTGGGGGGATCTTCTCATACTGGCCGTCGTGTTCGAAGACGTTTTGGTTGAGGCCCTTGAGAATGATGTCCAGGTATTCCGAAAAGACGGCCGGCGCCTCATCGATGTCCACGCCGAACCGTTCGAACTCGAACTGCTGGTATCCCAAGCCTACGCCGAGCTCGAGACGGCCGTTCGCAACGATGTCGGCGAAGCCGATCTCGGACAGCAGGCGCTGCGGTTGGTAAAGCGGCAGCACGCAGACGGCAGTGCCCAGGCGAATCGTGCTTGTCAAGCCGCCGCAGTGCGCCACCATCATCAGCGGGGATGGTATGAGGCTGTAATTGTTGAAGTGGTGCTCAGCAAACCACGCGGTGTTGAACCCAGCCTGCTCCGAAGCGACGGCCTGTTCGATGGAGTTGCGGATGACGCTTTCTGAGGATTGGTGATAGCCACGCTGGGCGGCCAGAATGAAAGTGGCAAATTCCATGATTTCTCCTCGTTATAGACACGTCAGCCGACCGGGAATGTGCTCGGCATGCGCATGCTTGGATCTCAAGCACCTCAGGTGCGTCGTGGAGCCGAGGCTTCATAATGCTCGGCCGGTCGCCCTGCGAAGGCCTGGCAATTAACCTGCGGCCTCCGCAAAACATTCGTCATAGAGCTCGCTGGCGTTTCCCGCATCACCGAACGAGGTCCAGCCGCCGTCCACGTAGAGGATCGAGCCGTTGATGTATGAGGCGTCAGACGAAGCAAGGAAGAACGATGCATCTGCGACGTCTTCTGGCCGTCCCATCCTGCCCATGGGGATGCGTCGTCCGATTGCTGTCAGGTCGATGCGGCCGGCTTTGGCCAACTGAGCAAGTGCGGGCGTGCGGATGTGGCCAGGAGCGACGGTGGCTGTCCGAATTCCGACCGGCCCGAGTTCGGCCGCCATGCAACGGGTCAGCATATCCATCCCCGCCTTGGAGGCGCCGTAGGCATGGCGCGGCGCGAACGGCAGAAAGCTGTCGATCGACCCGAGATTGAGGATCACGCCGCCCGGGCGCATAGCCTTGATCGCTTCGCGCGCGCAGGTGAAGGCGCCGGTAAGGTTGACATCCAGGACGTGTTCGAGCTGTTTCGACAGTTGCTCGATCGCAGGCACAATCCTGTCGGCGGTATCAGCACTATTGACCAGAACATCGATATACCCGAAGCGTCCCCTCAGTTCTTCGAACATCGACACCACATCGCTCTCGACGGCCACGTCCAGCGATTTCGCCAGATGCTTGCCGGGGAGCGATGTAGCCAGCTCTGCCGCTGCAGTGCCATCTTTATCAGCAATCACGACGGTGTCGCCGTTCGCGGCAAAGCGGCGAGCGACGGCCGCGCCAATGCTTTTTGCGCCACCGGTGACGAGCACGATTCGCGCATCTGTGCATTCGGCCGGACAGGAGAGCTCGGCTTGGAGCGCACCATCCACCGGCGGGTGAGCATCCCCCGGCTGGTTGAATGACATCCAGCCTCCGTCGACTGCCAGCACCGAGCCGGTGATGTAGCGCGCCTGCGTGCTGCTCAGAAAACGCACGACCCTGGCGATCTCGTCGGGGCGAGCCAAGCGCCCCATCGGCACGCGGCGGCGTATCGCCGCGAGGTCCATTTTGCCAGCGCGTGCCAGTTCTGTGACCATTGGGGTGCGGACGGAGCCCGGCGCCACCGCCGTGACGCGGATTCCTCGCATAGCCCACTCGCATGCAAGGGACTTTGTCAACGAGATCACGCCAGCTTTCGAGGCTGCGTAGGCGTTGCGCCTGGGATTGCCGACCACGCCCGCCATCGAAGCCACATTGACGATCGCACCGCCCGGCTTCATGCGCCGCGCCGCTTCCCGGGCCATAACGAATGGCCCAATAAGGTTCACTGTCACGCCGCGTCGGAAGGTATCGACAGCGGTGTCGATGATCCTATCCATCGTGGGTCCAACCGCCGCATTGTTGATGAGGACATCGATTTGCGCGAACCGTGCTTCGACCTGGCCGAAAAGTGAGAGCATGTCCTTCTCTCGCGACACATCGCACTCCAGACCGACGTGCGGCGACCCGAGATCCCGAGCCAGTTCAACCACACCACTGCCCGGAAGGTCCACCGCAACTACAGTGTCTCCGTCCGCGGCAAGGATATCGACCAGGGCACGGCCGATCCCGCCCGCAGCGCCTGTGATGATTACGGTGCGTGCTGCCAGTTTCACGAGAGCTTCTCCACGATGACCGCTTGTGATCTCAGCCCATCAACCTTGGGCGGAATGAAGGGCCGAGCCAAATCGTTGCAGTGACCGCCAGTCGCGGCCCCACACAGATGTCGTTCCCGTAGGGCGCTCATCCTCCATTCCTACCCACTTATGCAGCTCCCAGTTGGGGACCCTCGACGCCATCTTGGTCGGTGGGGATGTGACCCTTGAGCAACTGGTAGATGGGATCGTCTGGATGTGGTGCTCCAATCGGCTGTCGCCGGCCGAACCTATCTGCCTCAAGAATCGCTGGCGGGATTTGCTCCTCAACCCAATCGTAGACGACTGTCCGTTCCGCAATTCGCCACTCGTCCTGCCTCTTCTGAAACAGATCGCAGTAACGGCCGCAAAGCAGCGTCTGACGTATTTCTTGGTCTGTATCCGGTCCGCGTTGCAGCGCGGTGAAATAGCTCTCGACCGCGGCCTCTGCTGAACTGATGAAGTCGATCAGGCTGTTCGTGATTTGATGGATGTTACGGTGCCCCGGCAGACCGAGAGCAAATTGGATGAAGTCCTCTGCCGGTCCGCAATAGGGACCGTGCCTGTCATACGCTTCGGGCCAGTATGCGCTACGCAGCGCCGCCTCATCGGCGCGGTCTATCCCGCGGCAGTACCGATACAGGCAGTTGCGGATCGCCTCTCGGTCACGCAGTTCGGTAATTTTCGCGTGGTCGACAGGGTCTGTCGCGAATTGTATGATTGTTTTGTCCTTCCCGATGCCAGTCTGCACTTTGCGTGTGTCTCTCTCTACAACTGAGTTAGCGGGGGGCTCGTCAACTTCCAGAGCTTGTTCGGGGCAGGCTCGTACCCCTTTTGAGGCAAGCAGTTGCTCCCCATCGGCAACATCAATATCACCGGGCAAGATGTAGCCGGCGTCATCAAGCTTGAAGACTCTCGGCGCCCGCGCCCAGCAGCGCGCATGACCCTGGCATCTGGCTTTATGTACGACGACACGCATAGCGAACTCCAATGTCGTTGGCTGAAACTTCAGGACCATTCCAGGATCAGATTCTCGATCCCGAACACATGGCCGCCGAAGGTGATAGGTTCAGTCCCTGTCTTGATCCGAAAGGCTGGGATGCGCGCCAGCCACTCCTCCAGGCCAATGACAATCTCCCGCCGGGCAAGGTGTGAGCCAAGACAACGATGGGGACCATAGCCAAAGGCAGCGTGCCGGTTGTCCTCGCGCGCCAGATCGATCTCATTCGGGCATTCGAATTCCGCCGGGTCACGATTGGCAATCATCGTGGCACAGGAAACATAATCTCCCTTGCGGATCGGCGCGCCTTTGAAGTCGACATCCTTCGTTGCCACTCGGATCATCTGAATGGTCGAATAGGCGCGCAGCAATTCTTCCGCAGCGACGGCAATCCGGTCAGGTTCGCTTCGTAGCAATTCCTGATCTTTGGGGTTGCGCGCGAGATGGGCCAAGTCGAAGCATATGGCTGCTGAGACCGTGTCGAGTCCCGCGACGAACACAAGCACGCCGATGCCACGGACTTCTTCGTCACTGAGCAGACGACCCTCGACCTTTGCCTTCACGATGAAGGTCATGAAATCATCGACCGGCTCCTTGCGGCGCTCGGTGGCAAGTTCGTCGATGAAGGCCACGATCGTCCGGGCTGCGGGTGGTCGTTGCTCCTTATCGCCGTGGAGCAGATCTCTAGCCCAGCCGACAAATGTTTCTAGTCCGTTGTCCGAAAGCCCAATAAAGCGAAGGAAGATATTGACCGCGAACGGAACTGCAAAATCCTTCATGATGTCGCAGCTCGTGCCTGATGCGGCGATCCTGTCGATCAGCTTGATCGCTCGTTCCCGGACAGCCGGCTCCAATGCCATTACCCGCTTTGGCGAAAGCAGCGGATTGAGCAGTGAGCGAAAAACACCGTGGAATGGCGGATCGAGCTCAAGCGGGATCATCGGCCAGCTCTCGCCGAGCACAGAGGCGAAGATGCTGCGATGGCTGGAAAACGTTTCGGTGTCCTGCAGCACCCGGCGCTGGTCGCTCGCGCGAGTGATGACCCAGGTACCCCGACCGTCGCGCGTGTTGCTGGTTGAATAAAAGATCGGAGGCCCGGCATGAACGCAAGCAACCGCTGCATGCGGATCCCCGTTAGCCGTCGGCAACATGCCGGGCGACGTAAACAGGTTGAAGTCCCTCACCATTTCGGGCGGGACATGATCTGGAACCGGCCGCGATTTAACCGCGCCAGAATCGAGAGACCGTTCATGAGATGCTGTCGGCATTTGCATGCAATCGTCGGTGCAAGCTCCGTGCCGAATTCGTCTTTCGATAATCCTTGCCGTTTGCTGGGCAACAGGTGGCGCCTGCGCTGACTTGCTGGTCGGGATTGCAACATTCTTGTCCAGCGTCGGACACAGAATGTAGAATGCTAGACAGCGACTTGGAGCAACTCAACTGGTGGGATCGCTAGCCGATCATGTGCCCGGGGAGCATCCAGTTCGAAAGCTTGCGCTAAGCGGCTTGGTGACTTGGCCGAGGTCACCAGGTGGAAACGACCAACACTTGGGGTGAGCCTAGTGGCGCTCCCCTCGATGATGTCTGGCGGGGTGGTTAGCCGCCTCCGTAGGACAAGATCAGTCTACACGAATGGACTATAGCCTCTCCTCGCATGCCTCATTGGCCGTCCTTCAGAGCCGGCCACACGAGCTTTTGTCTTTCAGCAGGGCGTTTTTCTCGCCAGCTACAGAGCCACACCGACGCCATTAATGAGCGTCCAGTCGACGGGTTGGATGGCCCTGTCCATCTTGCCCAGCACCTTGGCTTAGCATTTGCCGGTGCGGCGGAAGCCTTCAAGACGCAGTTCTTGACCTTCTCCAGATCAGCCTCGGATGGATATCGGCAAGGGTTCAGCTCGTCCTTTTGAACTTGCGCATCTTCGTGTTGGCCAACCCCAGGCCGCCCGACATATTTGCGGTCTATCCGGCACCTCAACTTCGAACAACCTTGCGGCAAGCTCTTGGGATAGCCCACGCTCGTGCCTCCACCACCCGCTCAGCAGAGCCAGATTTGTCGTTGATGGCACGGAACTTGCGGAGTCATTCGCAGATGCGTCACGGACCGAGAGTGTCGTCCCATGAATTCGATCACCAAAAAGGCCGCCCGACGTTGCTGGGACCGCCTGCAATTACCTTATCCCAGAATTGGGAGCAACGGCTTCAAAAGGGATAACTCATCACCTCAATTTTGTCGATCGCGCGGCCATCGAACCGCAGCCATCGATCAGACTTCCGCCTCGTTGCACTCATTGCGACCGCCTTGGTGCTTGCGACAACCGCTCAATTCTGGCTGCCAGGATAACCACATATGGCGACGGAACTTCCTGCTTCAAAGCAATATAGAGATCGTCGATCATCCCCCCATCAAGGCCTCGATCGAGGACACCGCGTTCGGCTTGCTTGGTTCGCAGTGAACAGACCGCACTTCGACGAATGCGATCGATGCGACCGCGCCGAGAACTCTCCCGCATTGTCGACGGTTGGGTCCGTCGGCCCTCCGATGAGGCCTCGGATGCGTCGGGCTCCGAGGCCTCGACTGATGCCGACTGGCCGCCGCCGGAAGGTCTCGCGGCTTTGATCCCCGGCGATGTAGCCACCCCTGCTGCAACAGCTCCTAGCCGGAGAACTCATTCATGACCGAATCGGCGACAGATTTAGTGGACGCGGCTTTGTTCGACCGAGATCGGCTTGACCCAGAAAGTCCCTATCAACGTTCTGGCCCTGCATGGGGTGCCATCATTTCGCTTTCCTTCGGCACCTTCGGGCTTGTGACGGCAGAGTTTCTGCCCGCCAGCGTTCTGACACCGCTCGCGCATGATCTCCGTATCACCACGGGCACGGCTGGACAGGCGCTAACAGCGGCCGCAATCGTCGCGGCGATCTCGGCACCGATAATCGCCATCGTGACAAAGCGTCTGGACCGCAGGGTCGTCATCTGGGCGATGACGCTCCTGCTGATCCTGTCGAACGTTCTGGCGGAGGTTGCGGGGTCGCTGCCGGTTTTGCTGGCGGCACGCGTCGTCCTTGGCATATCGCTTGGTGGTTTTTGGTCAATTTCGGCAGCGTTGGCGATGCGGCTGGTTCCAAGTCACCTCATGCCGCGCGCCATGTCGGTCATCCTCACCGGCGTTTCTGTCGCCTCCGTCTGCGCGGCTCCAATCGGCGCTTATGTCGGTGACATTTGGGGATGGCGAGCCTCGTTCAAGGTCGCCGCAATCGTGAGTGCCGTTGCGCTGCTCGTGCAACTCGTAACCATTCCGCCACTGCCTCCGATCGAAGTGCGCAGATTCCGCAGTCCGCTGGATGTCGCGAAGAATCCGGCGATGAAGGTTGCGGTGCTAGTCGTGCTATTGGTCGCTTCCGGCCATTTTGCCAGCTTCGCCTACATCCGCGCCTTTCTCGAGAGCGTTCCTGCGCTCGACAAGAAGTCAATCCCGCTCGTGTTCCTTGCTTTTGGCACGGCCGGCGTCTTCGGCAATTTAGCCGGCGCATTCCTCACCAAACACAGTCTCAAGGCGGTCGCGGCCCTGCCGCCCCTGCTCATTGCCGTAGCCGCTGTCTCGCTCCTGACCATGAGAGCATCGGCCTTGACCTCGGCAATTGCAGTTGCCGTATGGGGCTTTGCTTTTGGCGCGGTCCCGGTCGGATTGCAGACATGGATGGTGCTACGCGCCGCTCCGAAACAGGCCGAGAGCGCTGGTGTACTGATGGTCATAACCTTCCAAGTGGCCATCGCAGCCGGCACAACTTGCGGTGGCCTATTGGTGGATCACACGGGTATTGCCAGTGTCTTTGTCTACAGCGCGGTTGCCACGTTCCTCGCTGTCTTGACAGTATTTTTGCTCGGCCCGAACCGCAAAACCTGACCGCCTGGTGGGGAGTGACGGTCGGCGGCGTTCACGCTATTGTCACCTCTGAGCTCGGCCCAAAGGCCGCGGCTTCGTCGTAACCATGCGGTCGATGGGGCAGCGCCAAATTGCTTCCTGCTCATCGCGTTGCGATAATACAGCGCGCTTATTGCGTCATCGTGTCCCCGGTCTCGGCTTCAATGCCCGGCTACTGGCTGCGGAGGCAGATGGGCGCCGGCGTCCCACCGACGACGATCGGTCTTTTCTCATGTAGCTGTCGGGGAAACGAGGCAGGTTTTCCGCCAGAACCCGCCAGTCGTCGCGCTCGCGTTCGCCTTCCTTGCGCGCACCGAACAACTGGATGATGATCTTGCCGTCGGACCCATATGCTTCGAGCGAGGTGACGTGACTGTCATTGGTCGGCTTGCGCACGGCCCAAACCTCACGGATTTGGTGGGTCCTGAGATGCAGCCGGAACGTTTCGTCCAGCACATGGATGCACGGCCCGATCTGCTTGACCGACTTGATTAAGCCGGAATGGGTCTGGATAGAACCTCGGTTGCCGACGAAGCACATGATCGGCAATTCGTCTTCGGCCGCACGCTGGAGCACGGCGCCAACTGCGGCATTGTCGAGCAGCCAAGCGTAATCCTGGCCGACCATGCGCAAAGCCTGGCAGCGGCTGAGCTTGAGCGTCTTTAGAAGGTTGACGTCAGTCAGCCGGCTCCAGTACTCGCGTAGGTCGTCCACCGTGCCGGCCCAGTCCGCAGTCCTCGCGCCCAGGTCGGCTACTCTCGCCTTAAGCGACATGGTCGGCTCCTGGTTGGCGGATACGAGCTCGGCCACCAGCTTTCGATAGGCATGAAGGTTGGAGACCGGCCTGAGATGCACCTTATGCACTGCTGCGCCGGCGGCGTCGAAGAATTGCAAACTGCGCTGGATTCCGCCGCGATGGCGCCTTTCAACAGCGAAACCATACCTCCAAGCCTGCGGGAAGACGCGAAGGTCGAATTCGTCACCAAGGACCATGGCGTGATTGTTGCCGGTTATCACTCTGTTGAAGACGCCAATCTTTTCGTGCACGGCACCTTGATTGCGGGTCAGCGCCGTCACTTCGCCCACGAATTCGAGGCCCGTCAGAAGGTGATTGACGCGCGGGTCGATGCGTGCCGCGCCGAAACCGCAATGGGCCGCGACCAGTTCCGCTTCCGAAATGGCCAATTGGGCGGCGAAATCACGCGCGGGAATGTTCGGACAGACTTCCCACGCACGCCGGATTTCGTTGGGCGACCGCTTCTTGCGCTGATCCATGTTTTTACCCCTGCCCCGTTCTTCTTTTGACGATCGATCGAAAAACGGGCCTCAGGGATGTGCACGGCGGACGCGATCGATCGTCAGGCACATGCCAGTCGAATCCTGTCTCCGGGCGGTCAGCGGCCAATCGCCGGTAGCGAGCGATTGTTGGGTGGTCGGCGCCAATCGGCCGATCGAGCATTCGGGTACCACCGGCGGTGCTGCTTTCCCACCAAGGCGGGTCTGATGGATCATATTGCTTTCCTTCGTTCTTCGATTGCGAGGGCAACCCAAAGGTGAATCGGCCGGCAATTTTGCCGCCGCAACGAAGGCTTCACAAAAATCGTGCCAGTTGCTCCGCGGCAAGCTCTGAACATCTTTGGCTCTGTTCATTGCTTTACGCGTGAGTGCATCGCGAACTCAGGCGCCCTTCCTGTGACGCGGACGCGACAAACCCGACAGTAAGTGTCGGTTGTCGGACGTCTCCCCAGCAATCGAGCATAAGAGACGTCGGGATGTCCTACGGTTTTTGACACGTCTTCCCTTTGGCACGGTCCATGCGAGATGATCCACGAAAACGCCGGACCGAGGAGAAATCGAGCCATGATTACGCTCACCGACAACGCTGTTGCCGCCATCAAGGCCGCTCTTTACCGCGCCAGCGAGCCGGCGGAAGGATTTCGCATCATGGTCCATGCCGGCGGCTGCGCCGGCTTCCAATACTCAATGGGCCTGGAGAGCGTCTCACGTGAGGGCGATGCGATCATCGAGCGAGATGGGCTCAAGGTGTTCATGGATAGAGGCTCCCAACCCCATGCCGCCGGCATGACCGTGGACTTCGTCACTGGGCTCGAAACATCCGGCTTTGTTTTCGATAACCCCAATGCGCGTGAGACGTGCGGCTGCGGCAAGTCCTGCAAATGATTGCGAGGGAACAGGCTATGTTCGACTATAGCGACGCCAAGGAATACTGCGTCGAACCGGTAACCGCCGGCGCTCTGGAACCGGCCGACACGCACTGTCGGCCCGGAACAATTGCGTTCGGTGATGCACCAAATCGCGATCATCGATCGTTGCCGTGGGCAAGCAAACAAAATTGCCCGAAACAGCTGAATTCCCGGCGGATGCCGCCACCAAAGGGCAATGTCGACAGCGACCGGTCAGCCAAGCCATCGCTCCCCCGGCCGCCCACCTTACCAGATACGATATGCGCCAGAGGTTCAATGGCCCGACTACCCTTGAATCATTTCAGCAGTTGAAGGATCACTCCCATGAACCCTGTCTATCTCGACAACAACGCAACGACGCGGGTTGATCCTGCAGTCGTTGGAGCGATGTTGCCTTTCTTTACGGAGCAATTTGGCAATCATTCGTCCATGCACGCCTATGGCGCATCGGTTGCTGAAGCCGTGAGAAAGGCGAGGCAACAGTTGCAAGCCCTCATCGGCGCGGGATTCGAGGACGAGATCATCTTCACCTCGGGCGGGACTGAAAGCGACAGTACAGCCATCCTTTCGGCGCTGGAGGTGATGCCCGACCGAACGGAAATAGTGACTTCCGCGGTTGAACATCCGGCCGTTCTGAAGTTGTGCGCGCACCTTGAGAAGACGCGCGGCGTCAAGGTGCACATTATCCCAGTCGATCACTACGGCCGGCTCGACCTGGACGCCTACAGAACCGCCCTCACCCCACAAGTGGCAATCGTCTCGATAATGTGGGCGAACAATGAGACCGGTACGATCTTTCCCGTGGTTAAGCTTGCCGATCTAGCCAGGGAAGTCGGCGCGCTTTTCCACACTGATGCAGTGCAGGCGGTCGGAAGGCTTCCGATTGAGCTGAAATCGACCGCGATCGACATGCTGTCGCTCTCCGCCCACAAGCTGCATGGTCCAAAGGGGATAGGCGCGCTTTATGTAAGACGTGGCGTGCGCTTCTCCTCCATGATCAAGGGTGGGCACCAAGAGCGCGACCGGCGTGCAGGCACTGAAAACACACCCGGCATAGTCGGACTGGGCATGGCGGCCGAACTCGCCTTGAAATTCATGGACGAGACAAAACGAATAAAATGGTTGCGCGACCGCCTTGAGAACGGGATCATCCAGCGCATCCCAAACACATCCATCAACGGCGATCCGCAAGAGCGATTGCCAAACACTGCAAACATTGGATTCGAAGGTATCGAAGGCGATGCAATTCCAATTGTCCTGAGCCGGCTGGGAATCGCCTGTTCCGCCGGGTCCGCCTGTGCCTCTGGCTCACTGGAACCGAGCCATGTTCTGATCGCTATGAACGCGGCATGTGGGGCAGTCCGCTTCTCCTTGTCGCGTGACAACGGCGAAGATGACGTAGACCGCGTGCTTGAGGTCCTGCCTGCGATCACCGAGAAGCTACGGGCCGTTCCCAGTGCTGGACTGTGCGGGCGAGGTGCAGAACAGCTTCATTCCGGCCCGGGTCCGAGCGGCACAATAGCCGACGAGCCGTGAGGTCTTCCTCAACGTGACGACCCTGCGCAAGGAGAGCAGTTAAACTCGGGGTCGCCTTCACCACTTCAGAAAAGCTTGAGATCGCCAAGTCTCTTGCCCAGCCGCCGTGCCAGAGGTCGGCACGCCGTCAGCAATGTCACCAATGCATCGACACCACAATTTCGCGCCGGGAGAATACAATGAACTGCTCCGCTGATAGCCGCCCGATCGATCGCACCGATATCCTAGCGCGACTGAAGGGCCTGTCGGCCGCGGAGGACTTCTTCGCCTGCCTTGACGTCTCCTACGACCCGAAAGTGATGAATGTCTCGCGGCTCCATATCATGAAGCGCGTGGGCCAATACCTTGCCGAAGAAGATTTCTCCGGTCTGCCTAACCAGGTAATCGCCGCGCGGGTGCGCGCCAAGCTGGAACGCGCCTACGAAGATTTCGCGACTTCCTCGCCGCTCACGCAACGTGTGTTCAAGGTGCTAAGGGACCACGATCCAAACATATGTCCCGCACCTGGCCGCGCCTTCGTCCCGCTCGACTCTGCACTGAAGCGGTTCGGAAAGTAATGAGCCCGACACGGCTGCGACGCGACAATGTCGAGAAGTCGACAAATCCAGTCCTCATGACGCCTCCTCGGAAGCAAACGAAGCCACCTTCTGGAATAGAGGCAGGAAGACGACTTGGCATGAACGATGCAGGCAATGAGGTGAACCGCCAAGCACGAATCCGGACTGGGAGCTTAGAGAAACCGCCAATGCATATCGTAGTCTGCATCAAGCAGGTGCCGGATTCGGCACAGATCCGCGTGCACCCGGTGACGAACACGATCATGCGTCAGGGTGTTCCGACCATCATCAATCCTTACGACCTGTTCGCCCTCGAAGAAGCGCTCAAACTGCGCGACGTTCATGGTGGCGAGGTTACTGTGCTCACAATGGGTCCGCCCATGGCGGAGGACTCGCTGCGAAAGGCGCTCGGTTACGGTGCTGACCGAGCAGTTCTCTTGACGGACCGCTATTTTGCCGGATCCGATACGCTGGCGACTTCCTTTGCTCTTTCGCAAGCAATCGCAAAAATTGGGGAGACTTTCGGCAGGCCGGACATCGTCTTCACCGGCAAGCAGACGATTGACGGCGATACCGCCCAGGTCGGACCGGGCATAGCCAAGCGCCTAGATTTATCGCAACTTACCTATGTCGCGAAGATTGCCTCCATCGATCTCGATACGCGAGAGATCGAAGTCGCTCGTCGCGCCGAAGGCGGCACCCAGTTGCTGAAGAGCAGACTCCCTTGCCTCATTACCATGCTGGAAGACACCAACGAAATCCGCCGGGGCTCGCTCCAGCAGGCTCTGTGCGCGGCGCGCAGCCAAGTCGTGAAGTGGACTGCAGCCGACGCCGGCATTGACGATCTCACCCGGTGCGGTCTGCGTGGCTCGCCTACAGTCGTCAAGCGTGTTTTCGCCCCCACCGCACGGGCAGAAAGGGCGGCGCAGATCGACACCGCGGAAAGGGGCTTGCAGGAC
>NZ_RZRK01000229.1:0-7999 GCF_003997835.1 Mesorhizobium sp. M7A.F.Ca.CA.004.12.1.1 | reverse complement strand
ATCCCTGGCTGATAGGCGCAGGTGTCACCTACCGCTTTTGAATATCAGAGTGAAGTCTGCTTCCCGACTGCCGGTTTAAATGAAGGGCGCCTCGCGCGCCCTTTTTTACGGTCGACACTGCAGGGCGAGACCTCATGAAGCCGATTGTCGAGAGGGCGGGGCTCTCTTCCGGCGGACCAAGAAGGTGAACTGGCCAGCTGGCCCCGCGCCTGAGATGGAGTGCTCAGAAGCGCTTTGAATCGGGACGGGCTTTGGTATTGTGGGTGGAATGCTTCAGCCAGACTATTTGCCAGCATCGTCTCCCGGACGTCATGTCTGAGCTTCGTGTCAGCGCAAGGCGAACACGCGGCTCCTAGATGCCGACACGATGGCTGGTTCAGCCATACTGCGACAGTTGCCGGTTTTTTCGGTTCCTTTGCTGTTCGCGCGCTAACCGCAACGCTCCATACTAGTCTCGCGTGCCTGTCCCCGTGGGGCGGGCAACAGAAAGCGATTAGGCCCGCTGAAAGAGGCGGACTGCATCCGAAGGACCGTAAACAAGAGAAGGACCTGAAGCGAGAGCGAAGGTTGCGGCAGGCCGCGGCGGGCCTAAAAGGGAATGCCGACCACCCCACGTCCCAGGAAAGCTGACAAAAACGCAGCGTCCGACTGTCCAATAGGGTGCGCCCGCGCGAGGGCGAGCTAAATGGCAGGGGCTGCCGGGGGACCTAAGAAAAGCGTGGGTTCACAAGCACCCGGCGCGCGCCATCAGGCCGCCAGCTACTTGGAGGGCGGGTGCATCAGCCCTGTTTGTCGGGCCGAACCAGATCCATGTGGCTGACGCCGAGGGCCAATGCCAGTTCATAGATCGTGATAATTGTCGGATTTCTTCGGCCTTTCTCCAAGCCGCTGATGTACTGCTGACTGAACCCGGAAATCTCCGCAAGCTGCTCCTGCGTCAGGCGCTTCCTTTGCCTGATCCTCTGCACATTTCGTCCGACCAACTTGCGCATATCCATGCACGCAAGCCAGCGGATCAGGCGGCTTGAGTTTATCAACTATAATATGTAATCCACATTTTAGCAGGCACAGGGCTTCGCGGGTCCATTGGCCGGAGATAGAATTAGCGATGTTGCAGCCCAGATCGAACACGCCGTTCGCCGACGAGGTCCCCTGGTCGGACCGCATTACAGCCTACGACAAGGACCACTTTACAACCTATATGAGGCTCCTGGACGCCTCGGCAGACAACGCCACTGAAGAGGAAATGGCCAAAGTGATCCTCGGCATTGATCCGGCACGCGAACCTGAGCGCGCACGCAACGTTCTTCGCAGTCATCTCGACCGTGCAAACTGGGTGGTGACGGGCGGCTACAAGGATTTGTTCGCCAGTTGACGAAATGGGCGGTGCGGTCGCTTCGCTTCAAGCAACGAAGTCGCGTAACACCATGCATCGACGTATCACCACAGCGCGGATGGCCCAGCGCTTCGCTGTCTCATCATTTTGTCCTCCGCTCGCCAATGGCTGCTTCCCAGGAATGGGTGCGTCGGCGAATCATGACAGGAACGGGTCCGTCTGAGCCGCACCGCATCCGAAGGGCCGGATGGACAACCTACTGAAAGCTCACAGCTGGCTAAGGGTTGCGGGACGCCGCGGCGGGCCTAGAAGGATGCGGCGCCACCTGCTGGGAAAGGCACAAATAGAGCGAATTGCGAGAGTCTAACGACGCGCTAGGAGGCGCAGCGGAATGGTCGAGACGCCAGAGCCAAGAAAAGCGGGGCTCGACCCACCGGCACACGGCACGCGCGGTGATGGGCGCGGGCGCCCACTACGTGCGCAGGCTCAACAGAATCTCACACGGATCAGCATCGAGGGCCGCAGTTACGTCGAGAAACTCAATGATATCGAGACGCCGCTCGCCACCCTCATATTTCGCCACGAAAGATTGCGGACGACCAAGCTTCTCAGCCACCTGCGCCTGCGTCAGCCCTTTGACATTGCGCAGTGAGATCAACTGGGCCAGAAACCGCTGGTGGCGGGGAGATCGAAGAGATTTGGGCATTTAGGTGAACCGGTCAGGTAGAGACCGGCTCAGCGACTAATCCCCGTTTCGGATTATCCCATTTTGGGATATTCTGCCTTGGATCCAGCGATCAACATGCGAGGTTCGCGGCAGACATGAATCGATCAACGGGAACAGATAGGACTCAAAGCTCAACACTGCTCGACGAAGTCCCTTGGTCTGACCGTCTTACCGCCTACGACAGGGTGCACTTTACCATCTATATGAGGCTCCTGGACGCCTCAGCCGATGAGGCGCCCGAAGAGGAAATGGCCCAACTGATCCTCGGCATTGATCCGGCACTTGAACCGGAGCGCGCCAGGAAGGCGCTTCGTAGTCATCTCGACCGTGCGAACTGGATGGTGACGAGCGGCTACAAGGAATTGTTCGCCAGCTGACAAATTCGCAGTGCTCGGTCATAGAAGCAGGCAGTTCCTGTGCCATTGGTCAGGCTGATCGGGGCCTGCACCACAGACGCGCCGGCAAAATGGACCCGGTGGCGAGCACAATTCAGTTCCCAGGAATCGGGTTTTGGCAATTGTCCGAGCGTCTGACGTGATAGAAGGTTCCGCTCTGTCTGGATGGGTATTAGCCCGGAGCAGCACTCCATATCGTACCGGCGCTCGACGAAGGGTCCACCTCTTCGCTTTCAAGCCGCATAACCGATAGCCATCGCCCTAAGTCAAGGGTTAGAGATTACCGGCAGGCAGGTATGCAAGCGGGCCATCCTCGGAAACTATATAACCGCACGACTAGCTCGTCAGCGACGAAACACCCGCTCGAGCACCCATAGACTATGATCACCGGCGCGGACTGGAAGAATACGGCTGCATCGCCCGAGCCGGCGGAACAGAAGATCTCGGCATCCAGTCAACGCTCGATACAAAGCGCGCGATCGAATGGCCCGAGCACAAGGGGATCAAAAAGCTTCTCAGAGAATTGAGGACCCTTCGGACCCCAAAAGGGCTATAGCCTGATTTTGGGTTCGCACGCCTAGCTTCTTCTTGGCATTGTCCAAATGAAAAGCGATCGTGCGTGGCTTGATACCCAAGATGCGGCCGGTCACCCAGGCTGAATTACCCCGCGCTGCCCACCTCAGGCACTCATATTCGCGGGATGTCAGCGAAATCCCGTCCACTGTTCGATCGCTCGGCAATTTGCGGCGAACGCAACGATGAAAGCAGGCCGCCATCAGTTGAAGAGCTTGTTCGTACCGCTCAGCGACCCGAAGAAATACTGGACGAGGCTCATCGGCGGCAAAAGTAACCGCAGCGGTGCGGCCGCGGAGATCGACAATTGGGATCGTCAAACCGCAGCAGATGCTGAATTGAGCCGCCTCATCGAATAGCTGCTGTTGAGCCGGCGACATTTTATCGCCTCCCAAATTCGATCCCCAGTGAAACGGGCAGCCGCCATTTCGAGCACGCAAGACCACAGGATCGAGTTTCTCATACTGATTTTCCAGATACTGTCTGGTCCAGCGGGTTGGATAGTTCGAAATTAACCTCGGTTTGCCGGAAGGCCGTGCTGGCAAGGAGAGGTAGGCAAAGAAGATTAGGTCAAGTCGTCCGGCCGCCTCAGCCATGGCATCCCGGAAATCTGCCTCATCCATACTCTGTGACAGTCTTTCAAGGAATGTCTCGAAAACAAGTGGCATGTCCCTCGTCATCGTCGCGCTCGATTCTTCCTCTTTCTGCACGCCTTCCGGCTGCGTCGTGTATGTCCGACAAACGCGATTGAATTCGCGGGCGTCGCTGGGCTGACCGGGCTCCAGAATGCTGCCATGCATTAAGTCATGACCGCCCCTGCACCGACCAAATCAGGAGAAATCATCCTGCGCTGACCAAAAGCCATCATTGACCCCAGCTTTTGCAGGAATTTGGGTCGGCATTAGCATAACAATTCGGATAGCCGCTCATCCCCCACCCGGGGCGCCGTGATCCGCAAAGAAGTGTTGCGATGCTTTCTTTTCTTTGATAGGCAAATCGTCTCAACAATATTAAAATGCCTTTCCTTGTGAACGGGGTGGTGTGTAAGTATCGTCCTTTTATATACCTGATGTGATAAAATACACCGCAATTATTATTCTGTTCTTTGTGATGTGAAGGAAGATAACCTTCGGCATTGCCGCACTTTGGAACCGACGACCGTGGCCCGCTGCAATGATGTAAAGGGCACGTCTAAGCTCAATCTGCATCGGAACGTGCAGATGACCTTTACCAGACCCTCGATTCCGCACGGGCCATAATGATACTGATTACGTGGGTCAAAAAGGGCGCCCTGCCGGCGGGGAGGTACACCCGCAGGGCGCGCCGCACAGAGGTCCTGGTCGTTGGGCAACAGGACAGCGGCGGCAGAACTGATTCGGTTACAAATCGTGACTGAAATAGCCCGGAGCATGCTCAAGATCAGATATCTGGAATTCAACAGTTTTGGGTCTGCTCGGCGCAGTAGCGCGCAGGGACATGCCTGCCTCCGGACTCGCTCCTTCGCGATCGCAAAATCATACGGCACCCTCCGCCTTCAGCGCGCGATAGGTGGTATCGACCGACTTTACCGTCGCGTCGACAATGATGTCGATCTCTTTTCGGGTAATGATCAGGGGGGGTGCATAACCGAGGATGTCGCCATGCGGCATGGCCCGTCCGATGACACCATTCTCAAACAGAGCAGCTGCAGTGCGCACCCCGACCTGAAGGTCGGGTTCGAATGGTATCCTTTGTTTTGGGTCCCGCATCATCTCTACGGCCGACAGGATACCCACTCCGCGAACTTCACCAACGATGGGATGTCCCGCCAGCTCGGCCTTCATCCGGTCTTGCCAATACGGTCCAACATCGCGGACATGCTCCAAAATATTTTTTTCTTTAAGCAGTCGAATATTGGCGAGCGCGGCTGCGGCACAAAGCGTGTGCCCCGAATATGTCCAGCCGTGGCCGAGTGCGCCGTGCTTCTCAGTTCCTTGTTCCAAAACCGACCAGACACGGTCGCCAATGATTGACCCGGAGATGGGGAGGTAGGCGGAACTCAAACCCTTTGCGATGGTCACGAAATCCGGACGCATGTTATACAGGTGGGAACCGAACTTCTCGCCGGTTCGCGCGAAGCCGCAGACCACTTCATCCGCGATTAGAAGGATATCGTATTTGTCGAGCACCGCTTGAATGGACGTCCAGTACCCTTTGGGGGGCGGCACAATACCTCCTGTCCCAAGTACCGGCTCTCCGATAAAAGCTGCAACCGTTTCCGGTCCTTCGGCCAGGATCAAGGCTTCAAGCTCATCGGCACAGCGCCGGGAGAACGCTTCCTCGCTCTCCTCGACACGCGCCTGGCGGTAATAGTGCGGCGTGGTTGTATGGCGCACCAAATCCAGAGGCAGGTCGAAGAAATTGTGAAAGAAGGGAAGGCCAGTTAGGCTACCCGTGACCAATCCAGACCCGTGATAGCCGCGATTTCGCGAGATGATCTTTTTCTTTTCGGGCCGGCCAAGAATGTTATTATAGTACCAGACCAGCTTGATGTTGGTTTCGTTGGCATCGGAACCGGAGAGGCCGAAATAGACCCTTCGCATGTTCTGACCGAAATACTCGACCACGGCCTCTGCCAACAGGGCGACCGGCTCCGTACCTTGGCTGGCATAGACGTGTGCGAACGGCAATTCGTGTGCTTGCCTGGCAATGGCCTCGGCGATCTCCGTGCATCCATATCCCATGTTGACGCAGTAGAGTCCTCCGAAACCGTCGAGGCTTCTTCGGCCTTCGGTGTCCCAGATATAGACGCCTTCCGCACCGGCCATAATCCTATTTGGCGTTTCGCCTCGGCTGTGCTTGGCCAAATGCGTAGAAGGATGGAAGACGAAGCTTCTATCCTTCTCCCGGAGTTGCTCGGTTCCCAGATTGCTCAAGCGCATGTCCCTCTCCTCGCGATAAATTGGCGGAGGGCACTCGGCCAGCCACCTGTTTAGCAAATAGCATACCGGAAACGTCCCTTGAGTTTCTCGGGAATGCAGGTTATTCGCCGTGGAATTCGCGGGATCGGCCCGAATTGCCGTGAAAACTAAGGCGTCACCTTCGCCTTAGCCGAGGGTCGGGGGCGCGTCCTGCAAACACGAACAGCTTACGACGCGCATGCGCCCAGCATAGTGCCCGATTAGCGGGCGATATTGACGGATGAATAGCGCTCGGGACGCTGTTCCCGCCGGCCGCGCGAGGCACGATAGAGCGCCGGCGGCCATGTTCCGCCGAACTGCCGGTCATCCCTTACATTCTGACGGTCCGGATCGGTCTTGCCCTTCCCAAGGGTGGTAATGCAGGTGATCAGGGGCAAAGCACATTCGCCTCGATCAGCAGGCAGCGGGTTCCGTGCCGCGGCACAGGCTCCAACCTGGTTGGCCAGCGCTGAGAGGCTGAGGTCGTGCCCTCGCGCATATTGATCGCTTTGGCGGTGCGGCGGCTGGTGCTCGGCAGACTTCTCCAAGGAGCATAGCCAGAAGGTTCGGCCCGGCAAAGACGCGCGGCGAGAGCTCCTTGCCATCGACATCTTGATTCGCAGCCGACCAGCGCCGCCAAGTTCTATCGTCAGCGTGTTGCCTTTCTTGCGATCGCAAATTCGTGGTTTGCTGCGCAGGGCGAGCCGAGCTGCGGCTCGCAGAAGGCGGCAGCATGCCTCCATCAATGCTGGCCGCTCGTGCAGTCTCGAAACGCTGGATCAAGCCTCAAACGTCGAACAGCCGCTCCTTTTCCTCGCGAAACCAGCGCCCTCGCGCGACGTGATCTTGTCTGACGATCCGACGCTTCGAGCGGGGCTC
The DNA here is from genome assembly GCF_003997835.1 of Mesorhizobium sp. M7A.F.Ca.CA.004.12.1.1. NCBI lineage: Bacteria > Pseudomonadati > Pseudomonadota > Alphaproteobacteria > Hyphomicrobiales > Phyllobacteriaceae > Mesorhizobium > Mesorhizobium sp. M7A.F.Ca.CA.004.12.1.1. Next base: position 1,150 of record NZ_RZRK01000229.1, on the reverse strand, counting down.
CTCTAATAGGTTGCACATGACCTGCAGCTTTCAGCCAAACTCAGCAAATCGGACGTCTCTTCTTATCATCGCTCGGCAAGCTCGGAACACGTTGGCGGACGTTGCTAAGGCTAGTCGCCGCCAGCGGATGGCGAGGATGTTTGGGCGGCTAAGTGCTTTTAGGTGGGCGATTATAAGCCGAGATCGCGATAGGTGCTTTCGCCATAGCTCCTGGCGCCATCGCCACGCTGAGCGTTTGAAAGCCGATGAAATTCGCTCGGCCAATTGGCTAGCGCGTGCTTGATGGCCTTCATCTTGAACGGCACGTGCACAACACATTTGTCCCTGATGATAGGCGGACAGCTCACATCTTGTTGCCGCGAGCCGTTAAGGTTTGCTGCGATTATCGGCAGACCTAGATCAAGAGCCAATTCCATTTCCCAGCGCACGAAGCGAAAAAGGTTTTTCGTCTTCTCACCGATCAGGACAAGTACCTGGCTCGATCCATTCATTCTGTTGCGAAGATTGCGTTTAACATAATCTTCGTCCTGTGCTCGGCTCGTCATATTGTCCAGATCGTGAGCGTTCGCGAATTCAAAACTCACATTCTCGCTGGCGTTCCACCCTTTCATAAAGCGGTATGCCCAAGCGTCTTCATCGCCGTCAAATATTACATAGGTCGGATCGCTGTATGCCATTGTTGTCTCTTAGTTGTTTTGACGAGCAACCCACTGGGTGTGCTCCCGTGAGAAAGCCAGTTCGGCTTCGTTCACCGCGGCGGAGAATGCCTCATCCGAGTTGGCGTCCGTAATAAGGTCGGCAGTCAAGCCGATCTCGTGAGCTGTCAACGTGTAAGCCGATGCCAATTCGTTAAATTTCTTGATCTGGGTCCACCCGATAAGCGAGGCGGCGATGACAATTAGCGGCTCGGTCGGCCAGCCTGGCATCGCGGGGTCAGCGATGCGTACTACGATGAACGAGAATCCCAGAGCGTATGCAAAAATACCGAGGCCCATCCAGACTTTCGCGGACCTCTTGTTCGAGCGCGCCTTCTTCTCGTACCACTTCCGTTGGTCGCAGATTCGTCTCTGCAGATACAGGTCTTTTCTTTCTTTTAGCGGGGAGTCCCTTATCGACATCATCTGGTCGGTTGTTTGGGGGGATGCTGAAT
>NZ_RZRK01000228.1:0-8039 GCF_003997835.1 Mesorhizobium sp. M7A.F.Ca.CA.004.12.1.1 | reverse complement strand
CATGGATATTGACCATTCGATCACGGGCACGAGGAAGATCGAGCATCTTTTAGCTCCCTTTGGTGCAACGCTTCGAGGCTATCCTTCGCGGTACCTGCCTTGAGCCTGGTCTTCGCGATTTCAGTTTCTAACCGCCGGAGGACTTCAAGGTTCCCGCCTATTTGCGGATAGGGCCGCAAGCCCGGCCGAGATGGCGTCCGGTCTCTCGGCCGCGTGGGTCGTGACGCCGACCCGAACGCGGCAGTCGGGGGTTGCTCAAGCGCAAAGATGCCCCAGTTATCACCAGCGAACCGAAGCTGGAGATGTCGATGAACGACAAGGCTGCCGCGACGCCGCAGGCCATCGGCCACGAACGGATCGACCTCATGGACCGCTACTGGCGCGCCGCGAATTACATCTCGGTCGGCCAGATCTACCTGCTCGACAATCCGCTGTTGCGCGAACCGTTGAAGGCCGAACACGTCAAGCCGCGGCTGCTTGGCCATTGGGGCACGACGCCGGGGCTGAACTTTCTCTACGTGCATCTGAACCGCGTCATACGCGAACGCGACCTCGATGCTCTGTTTATCTGCGGGCCGGGCCATGGCGGTCCCGCAATGGTCGCCAACGCCTGGCTCGAGGGCACCTATAGCGAGATCTATCCCGATATCGGGCAGGGCGAAGACGGCCTCAGGAAACTGTTCCGGCAGTTTTCCTTCCCCGGCGGCGTGCCAAGCCATGCCGCGCCCGAGACGCCAGGCTCCATCCATGAGGGTGGTGAATTGGGATATGCGTTGGTTCACGCCTTTGGCGCGGCCTTCGACAACCCGGATCTGGTGGTTGCCTGTATCGTTGGTGACGGCGAAGCCGAGACCGGTCCGCTCGCGGCGGCATGGCATTCCAACAAGTTCCTGAACCCGATGTCGGACGGCGCCGTCCTGCCGATCCTGCATCTCAACGGCTACAAGATCGCCAATCCAACGATCCTCGGCCGTATGGACGATCAGGAGTTGCGAAGTCTCTTCGCCGGCTATGGCTACGAACCGTTCTTCGTCGAAGGCCACGAGCCGCTTGCCATGCACCAGTCGATGGCCGCGACGCTCGACACGGTGCTCGATCGCATCCGGTCCATTCAGGAGCAGGCACGGGCTCCGGGATGGCATGGTCAACGCCCGCAATGGCCGATGATCGTGCTGCGCAGCCCCAAGGGATGGACAGGTCCCAAGGAGGTCGATGGCGAGAAGGTCGAGGGTTTCTGGCGTTCGCATCAAGTGCCGGTGTCGAACGCACGCGGAAATGAGGGCCACCGCAAGATCCTCGAGAACTGGATGCGAAGCTACGAACCGGGAGAGCTGTTCGATGAAAGCGGGCATCTGTTGCCGGGGCTCGCGGCACTTGCCCCAACAGGGACAAAGCGCATGGGCGCAAGCCCGTACGCGAATGGCGGACTGTTGAAGCGCGATCTTGTGCTTCCCGACTGGAAAAGCCTGGCGCTGGAAGTGCCTCGTCCGGGAGGCGTCGTCGCTGAAGCGACGCGGATTTGCGGAAGCTATCTTCGCGAGGTGTTCCGCCTCAATGCCGAGGCGCGGAATTTTCGCCTGATGGGGCCGGACGAGACGTCATCCAACCGCCTCGACGAGGTGTTCGAAGTTACCGATCGGCTCTGGATGCAGCGCATTGAACCCTACGACGTCCATCTTTCCCGTGACGGACGTGTCATGGAGGTGCTCAGCGAGCACCTCTGCCAGGGCTGGCTTGAAGGCTATCTGCTCACCGGCCGCCACGGCCTGTTCTCCTGCTATGAGGCCTTCATCCACATTGTCGATTCGATGGTCAACCAGCATGCCAAATGGCTGAAGACCTCCGGCGAGCTTGCCTGGCGCAAGCCGATCGCCTCGCTCAATTACCTTTTGACCTCGCATGTCTGGCGGCAGGATCACAATGGTTTCAGCCATCAGGATCCGGGCTTTGCCGATCTGGTCGCCAACAAGAAGGCCGATACGGTAAGGCTCTATTTTCCGCCGGATGCCAACACCCTGCTGTGGATCACAGATCATTGCCTGAGAACCTATAACCGCATCAATGTCATTACCGCCGGCAAGCAGCCGGCACCGCAATGGCTGTCCATTGAAGAAGCCGAAGCGCATTGCAAGGCGGGGGCGGGCATCTGGGAATGGGCCGGTACGGTTGCTCAGGGCGAGGAGCCCGACGTGGTCATGGCCTGCGCCGGCGACGTGCCCACCCTGGAAACGCTGGCCGCGACCGACATTCTGCGCTCTGCGATCCCCGACCTGAGAATCCGTGTCGTCAATGTTGTCGACCTGATGACGCTGCAGTCGAACACCGAGCATCCGCACGGGCTCGCCGATGGAGACTTCGATGCGTTGTTCACGAAGACACGGCCTGTAATCTTCGCCTATCACGGCTATCCCTATCTTATTCATCGCCTGACCTACCGTCGCGCCAACCATGACAACATGCATGTGCATGGCTTCCGCGAGGAGGGCACCACGACGACGCCGTTCGACATGGTGGTGCTCAACGAACTCGATCGCTACCACCTCGCGCTTGCCGCCATCGAACGTGTGCCGGGACTGGCCGAAAGGGCTGAAGGGCTTGCCGGCGAACTCCACGGCCGGTTGGTGAAGCACAGGGCTTATGTCCGCGAGCACGGCGAGGATATGCCCGAAATCCAGAAATGGAGCTGGCCCGACAAAGGCGCGGCAAAGGCGCGCCAATGACGCGTCGGTCGATCCTGGCGCTGAATGCCGGTTCGTCCAGCATCAAGTTCGCGCTTTACGATCTTGTCTCGTCACAGGATATGCAGCTCGTTTCGCGCGGCACGTTGGACTTGGGCGACACACCCACACTCCGCGCAAAAGCGGCCGACGGAACGGTGCAGTGCGATCGGCAGCTCGCCACCGACAAGCCGCGGGACGCGGCCATAGGCGAGATGCTGAATTGGGTGCAGGGCGAAATCGGCGAAAGAAACCTGCTCTGCGCCGGCCATCGTATCGTGCATGGCGGAAGCGAGTTCATCGAACCTGTCCGTCTGGCCCCAGACATCATCGACGCCATCGACAGACTGACGCCGCTCGCTCCGCTGCATCAGCCTCGCAGTCTCGCGCCGGTCCGCGCGATAGCCGCCTTGCAACCGGACCTGCCACAGGTTGGTTGTTTCGACACCGCTTTCCACCAGACGATCGATCCGCTCGTGCGGCGCTTCGCCCTTCCGCGCCAATATGAAGGGCAAGGCTTGCGCCGCTACGGGTTTCACGGTCTCTCCTATGAATACATCGCCGGGCGGCTCAGCGGGATATCGCCAACTCTTGCGGCGAAACGCACCATCGTCGCCCATCTCGGCAATGGTGCCAGCCTTTGCGCTTTGCGCGAGGGCAAGAGCATCGATACGACGATGGGGTTTTCGGCCCTGGATGGCCTCGTCATGGGCACGCGGTGCGGCGCCATCGATCCCGGCGTGCTGTTGCACTTCCTACTGGAAAGAGGCATCGCGGCTGAGGAGCTGCAGACGATGCTTTACGAGAAGTCGGGACTGCTCGGCGTATCCGGTATTTCGGGCGACATGAGGACGCTGGAAGGGAGCAACGATCCTCGCGCCCAAGAGGCGATGGCGCTTTTTGCCTTCCGCGCGGCGAGGGAAGCAGCAGCGCTTGCAAACACGATGGGTGGTCTTGAATGCCTCGTGTTCACCGCCGGCATCGGCGAACGGTCCGCGTCCATCCGCAAGGCCATATGCGAAAAATTGACCTGGCTTGGCGTGGTGCTTGAAGAACGCGCCAACGACATCCACGCCGAAATCATCAGTCGTCCCGAGAGCAAGGTGGAGGTGCGCGTGATTGCGACCGATGAGGAAAGTGTCGTTGCACGTCACAGCCGCAAGGTGATGCAAGCCTGAAGGCTCGCCATTGGCATCGGAAACCCGACGTCGGTTGGGCTCGGTAAAAGCGCGGGCAAGGGCATTCCCTGTACGAAAATTACCAAGCAAGCGGTCGGGGGAACCAACGGCCCATGGAAATATTGTGCGAGCAATCTCGGCTAAACCCGAGACCGTCGGCACGATGATCAGGCCGACAGCCTTACTTCAGGCATTGGCTGAGGAATCCATGTTTACGGACGATGTTGCGGTGAGGCGCCTGAAAATCCTGGTCCAGCAATATGTCGAGACACGCAAGAAACGCCACGATGTGATCTCTACCGCCAAGGCCGGAACCGCAATTCGGGAGGTGATGCCAAGTTGCCCGCTTTCGGGAAAGGCCTTCGATGATCTGATTGCGGCCTGCGCCATCGAGCATGGCCTGGCTGTGCTCTTCGACAATCCGGGTACATCAGGCACTGAAATCTGAGGCTGGCGCTTCCGATTCCATCGTCGCAATGAGGAGTTCAGTCGGCATGTCCAGGTACTTTTTCGACCTTCGAGACGAGAGCGGAAGCTTGCAGGAGGATCCCGAGGGCCAGGAATTTTCTGATCTAGCGAGCGCCGAGGAAAACGCGATGGCGTCGGCGAAGGAAATCCTCGCCGAAGAACTGCTGCATGGCAAGCCGCTGCGTACCGGATTGGCCTTCGAGATTTTTGACGAGAACCGCAACCTGGTGCTGCGCTTCCCCTTTGCGCTCGCGGCCGAAAAGGCCGGCGAGCCCCCTTAATCCCGAATTGCCTGGCGGCCGATCCCCTGCAGGGGTCATGCAAGCCGGGCCTCAATGCGTCCTATCCTTCCGCCTTGAAGTTTCTGGCTTCTTTCTCGACCTTGGGGCTGTCCTTGCCATGCTTTTGCATAAGCTCCTTGGCCTGCTTGGGTGAGACGTCGGTGGTCTCTGCCAAGCGCAGCGCCTTCTTGTCCTTGCTTTCGGTCTTCTGCTTCTTGGCCGTCATGGCTCTTGAACTCCCTTGAAGCCTGTTCCGATCGATCTTTGCCGGTCCCGAGCATATCCAGATGAATTGTCATTGCCTGGTTTGCTTCGACGAGACGTCAACGAGACGATGCGGGTCAGGTTCCGTGCATCGTCTGCTCATGTCCGAACTTGTCACGCCACGCGGCGATACCGATGGCGATCTCGGATGAATTCATTGAAGAAGCGGCCTTTTGAGAAAGCTTTGGTGAAAGCGGCATAAGTTACCGGAGCAACATCCTCATAGTCGTAACGTTTGCCGCTCGGAACAAACCAGACCGAGAGGATCCTGGTGGCGGGGTCGTATTGTGCGTTTCGGATCACGGTCGATGGCATGGTGGCACCCGACGGGTCTGCCCGAATAACCCGTTAGCGATCGTCAGGTTCCGCCGATGCCCTCGCGCCTTGCACCGCGACTACCGGTCGCGCGGGTTGCCCAACTTCGGGTCGCGCTTCCTCGAATATCGGTCGATGCGTGGCAGGCTGTCATCAAACTCGATGTACGGTAGCCTCAGATCCCAATAGGCATGGGCTTGCGGCTGAAAACCTTCAGGTTTGTCAAGAAAACCGACCGTCACGTAGAACTCGTCCGGCAGACCTTCGTCGCTATAGCCTATCGAGCTTCCACAGTCCGGGCAGAACGTGCGGGTGACGCCTGGCGTTTTCGAAAAGGCCTTCGGTGTCCCTCTAAGAAGCTGAAATTGCTCAGGCCGGTAACCGACCCAGATTGTCATCGGACTTCCGATGGCCCGGCGGCAATCGTCGTCGTGATCGTAGCATATCCAGAAAGGCTCTCCGTCCATGGCTGCGGCGATCCCTCCGCAGAAGCAGGCTCCGGTCTCGCGCCGCATCGTCTGTCCATCCTGTCGCGCCCAAGGGACGTTCAGAGAGCGGCCAAGCGGCCGCTCCCGTTCAAGGTGAAGTCCTCGAAATCATGCATCGTGATGCTCGGGCATGCTCTTGAGCTGATCCTTGGTCCAGTTCGTCACCGCGTGAACGTCGCCGTCTTCATCGCGCATGAATTCCAACTGGCTCGCGGGAACGGCCACCGGCTTGGCACCTATGCCGAGAAAGCCGCCGACATCGATGACGACCTGACTGGCGGCTCCAGAGCCGTGGACGTGCGAAACGCTGCCGACCTTGTTGTCGTCCGCGTCGTAAATCGTGGCGTCTTCGAGAATGTCTGGTGTCAGTTCGGTGCTTGTGAGGCGTACGCGGTTGGTGTGATCCATCGTTCGAGACTCCTGTTGGGTGGAGTATTTGAACCTCTCAGCCGAGCAAACGTTCCGAAGAATTTCGGGGCGACGGACGGACGACGCAAGGACGCAAGAACCCTCAAATCAGCCTCGGGCCCGAATTGACTCGCAAAGCTCTGTACGGAAGCGTACAAAAGGAAATCGTCAGCAGCACAATTGGGCGCTGACGCTTGGGAGTGACCACCGCTCTTGCCCATCGCGAGGCATGGCGTTGCATGGCAAAGGCGCCCGAGCACCCCGGTCTGCCAGTAGACGCGATAACCGCGCTGGCGCGGGATACAGGCGCCACTGAACAGCAGATACGCGAAATCATATTTCTCCAAGAGTTCGATCGCGCCTCTATCCTGCGGGAGGCTCGTTTGCTGGCGAAAGATGGTCAGCCAACAAGGCCTTCGAGTTTTCAGCAGTAACTGTCGGTTTCATACCAACGCGCCGGCTCGTCTAGTGCTGCGCGAGACGAGGTCTATGGTTCGTTACCGTCCGCTCGTTAGACGGACGCGGCCGGCTAAGAGATCCCAGTGCTCTTGCCCAAGGGAAAAGAGTCTCGTGGATTACCAGATACTGCAAGCCAAGAGCGAATTGCTTCGCCGCATGAGCGCGGACGATCTCGCGCGGCTAAGGCCGCATCTGGCGAGCGTTTTCCTGGAGGTGCGCGCGCCACTGGAGAATGCGGGGCAGAAGATCGAAGCCGTCTATTTTCTGGAAAGCGGACTGGCCTCGGTGGTGGCGCGGACTGCGCCAGCGACCGAAGCGGAAGTCGGAATCATCGGGTTCGAAGGAATGACGGGTTCGGCCCTGATCATGGGGGACGACCAGGCGAACTTTGATTGTTACGTCCAGTCGACATGCGAGGCGCTCCGGATAGAGGCTGCCCCATTCGTCGAAGCCCTGGAGAACAGTCCTACGTTGCGGTCGTTCCTGTTGCGCTATGTCCAATATTTTCATGTTCAGACAAGCTATACGGCTTCGATCAACGCACGGCAGAGCCTGGAAGTCCGGCTGGCGAGATGGCTTTTGATGTGCAGCGACCGCACTGTCGGCGACAGACTTATGATAACCCATGAGTTTCTGTCCATCATGCTTGGTGTCAGGCGTCCGGGGGTTACCGTCGGTCTGCAGATGATCGAGAGTTACGGCTATATCCGAGCGCGCCGCGGAGAGATCACGATCCGCGATCGAGATGGTCTCATAAAGTTGGCGCGAGATTCTTATGGTCCACCTGAAACCCAGTATCGCCGGCTAATCGGAGATTTGGGCTCGCATCATCCCGCGAGGCAGGAACGGCCTCGCGCTTGAGCGCTGGGCCAACAGAGGCTTCTCCGCCACTGAGCCGCCAAGGACCATTTCAAGTGGCCGACGCGATGGTGCCGGTGAGACACCGTTGCCTAAACCCGCGTCGGCCACCGCGGCATTTTTTGGGGATGCCGCGTTGCCAATCTAGTTGCTGACAAGCAACTGGCAACGAAGGCTCGCGGTTTGGTAAGAACCGTACGTACATGCATGCAACCTCCCTCGGTCGCATTCAAGGCATGCCCGCGAAATCCTGAGTAGAATACCGTCACCCCGATAATCTCCGGATTGGCAGGCTTTGATGCGGTGATGTCCACAGGGTGGGGTGCAGATGCTGGCTCGGTTCCGATATTGCCAGGCGGGCTGGCCTTCACCATCTAGCTGGGATGGCGGCACCCAAATCGAAAACACTCGGCTCCGGCTCATCCGGGCTCCAGCACGATCTCTTTGGTGCTGCCGACGACCTGCCGGAAGGCTTCCTCTACCAGCCTGGTCTTATCACCGCGCAAGAAGAAACCGAACTCGCCCGGCATCTCGAAGGCCTGCCTTTCGAGGCGTTCGATTTCCATGGCCATCTGGCAAACCGGCGCGTCGTGGGTTTTGGCC